>CAJKOS010000007.1 GCA_905201565.1 uncultured Erysipelotrichaceae bacterium | reverse complement strand
AGTGCTAAGGAAGGAGCGCGGAAAATGAGTTTGCAGACATATTTTAAAGAATTTAACAAAGTAATAAAAATGGATTATGACGTTAAAAGTGAACTGAAAGAAAAAAGAGATATTTTATCACTTTATAGGGAAGATATTATGAAGATAAATGCTCAATACAGAAGTAAAGTGTTGGCTATTTTTGATCAAATTCCCGGTCTTTTATCCAAGCACGAAAAAAGAGTTGTTTTTAAAGATATAAAGGATGGTTCTCAGGCAAATCAATATGAAGAAACTTTTTTCTGGCTGTCTGACTCAATGATTTCAAATGAAGCCTTTTTGTGCAATGACCCTGGTGTAGGTCTATCAATAAATGAAGATAGAACTTATGTGAAATGTTATATGGGAGATACAGGGCTTTTAGTTAGTCACGCTTTTGATGAGAATGAGCTGCTGGAAGAAGAGGTCTATAAACAAATACTCTTAGATAAATTATCTATAAATGAAGGTATGCTATATGAAAATGTAATTGCTCAGATGCTTGTGGCAAATAAACATAAATTATACTTTTATACGCATTACAATACAGATAAACACCGTAATGATATAGAAATAGATTTTCTTTTATCGAACAACAGCAAATTGAAGTATAAAATATATCCAATAGAAGTTAAATCAGGCAAGAAATATTCAACAATCTCTTTGTTAAGATTTAAGGAAAAATATAAAACCCGTATTGGAGAGTGCTATATTATTCATCCAAAGAACTTGTCTATTAAAGATGACATTATTTGTATTCCACCATATATGACTTTTATGTTATAGGTGACTGTCTATAGTTGATTTGTATCAGTAGAAAAACTATGGTTTCCTCAGGAATATGAGATTGTATTCTGTATAAGAATGATTGGATGCAGGATATGATATACCTGCGCATAATGAAAAGGCCGCAATAACGACCTTCTCATAATGCTTCTATTATCTGACACGTGACAAGAGATATGGAACTGCCTGTTCGAAGTTTACACCATAGGTATTGTGGTTTTCTTCGAGCAAGGTCAGTCTGATACATTCCTTGACATAGTCACAGGCAATCGCAACAGCTTCCGGGAAACTCTTGCCAATCACAAGTGCACCACATAATGTACTTGCCCATATATCACCTGTACCATGGAAATGTTCCCGCTCTTCTTCATTGAAGTAAGAGAAGTATGTATTGGTTGACTTTGTATAGGCATAGGCACCAAGCTTTCCATCTGCTAAGGAAATACCTGTGAGTACTGCACTATCACAGCCAAGGTCAGTCAGACTCTTCAATACCTTGCGTACATACACTTCATCATAATCCTTTGTATATGGGATATCGAGAAGATAAGAAGCCTCTGTCAGGTTTGGACAGATGATGTCTGCTTCCTTGCAGAGCTTTGCCATAGCTGATGCATATTCCTTTGTGAACCCTGGATACAGGGAACCGTTATCTGCCATACATGGATCGATTATCTTGAGCTTTCCTTCCCCAAAGTCTGCTAACAGCTTATGGGCGAGTTCAAGCTGTTCAAAAGAACCAAGATAGCCTGTATATACAGCATCGAATGTAATGTTTTCTTTCTTCCAGACATCCATGATCTTCTGAATTTCACCTGTCAGATCATGGAAGGTAAAACTGGAAAAGGCGGTGTGTGTAGAAAGCACAGCTGTAGGCATAACAGCAGCTTCTACGCCCATTGCGGAGATTACCGGCAGTGCAGTTGTCAAAGAGCACTTGCCTACACAGGAAATGTCCTGCATGGTTACAATGCGTTTCATCATAAACCTCCTTTGTATTCAGCTACTTATTATAACGCATTGCGTAGTACAATAGAAACAGATGGAAGATGATCTTATCTTAAAAGATGTAAAGGAAGAAGACTGGCAGTTATTGCTGAAACTTGCGGACTATCCTGTTTCTCAGTCACAGGCAAAGCTTTTTGCTATGCGCTTTGCCTTTGATGGTAACAGACACATGCTTGTACTATGGCAAGCTGAAGTTATCGGCATGGTAGAACTGCATGGAAGTGAAGTAGGCTATCGCATCAAAAAGGCATATCGGTGTAAAGGATTTGCGACAAGGGCATTGTCTTTGTTTTTGAAAATCTGTGGCAAGGATGAGGTAAAGGCATATTGTGATAATCGAAATGTGGCTTCCTGCAGGGTGCTTATG
This sequence comes from uncultured Erysipelotrichaceae bacterium, assembly GCA_905201565.1. Taxonomy (GTDB): domain Bacteria; phylum Bacillota_I; class Bacilli_A; order Erysipelotrichales; family Erysipelotrichaceae; genus Bulleidia. The sequence goes on along the minus strand of CAJKOS010000007.1, from coordinate 30,505 downwards.
AAAAATGGCTTTGATAAAGTAAAGGAAGAAGAAGGTATATGTCAGTATGTATGGCAGAAGTGAGGCATCCTGACAATGTTTTGTTGTCATTTACTATCCAAATTATAAGTTGTGCCATAATGGTTTCAGACCAATGAATACATTTGTGATGTCACAAATTATATATACTATTCGTGACATCAAGGGAGGTGATATTGTGGACAACGGGTATATGCAGGAAAAGCATAACCGTATTCAGTCTTTGGATGGTGGTACTGTTTTTGTCACTTCTGATTTTGCGGATACTGCAACAAAGATATTGATGTAAAATCATGAAGACTTTACGTTGATTTCACAATCAATTGAGTGTGATCTGTTACAATAAATGTGATTAATGGGAGATAATATGATTAAGGAATTGTATAAAGAAGGTTGTACACAGAATCGAGAATTATCATGGTTGAGATTTGATGACCGCTGCCTGAATGAGGCAAAGGATCCGACTGTTCCACTTTTGGAAAGACTGAAGTTTGTTTCAATCTACGGCTCTAACCTGGCAGAGTTTTTCATGGTCAGAGTTGGTTCACTCTATGATATGGAGAGTGCCAAGTTTGATGCCATTGATAACAAGTCAGGTCTGACTGCCAAAGGACAGCTCGATGCCATCTATCCAATGGCAAAGAGAGGTTGTCATAAACGTGACCGCATCTTCAGCGATCTGCGTGAACAGATGGAAGAAGTCGGTATTTATGACATTGAGAAGGTAGAAGACTGCACAAAGAGTGAAGTGAAATATCTGCGCAAGTATTTCCGTTCACGCATTGAACCATTACTGACAGCACAGATTGTGGATACCCACCATCCTTTCCCAAATCTGATGACAGGTGTTACCTATGTTGCCTGTGTATTGAAGATGAAGAAACATGGTGTATTTGGCTTTATCAATGTGCCTGGCACATTGAGCGACATTGTCGTATTGCCAGATGAAAACAATCTTCGCTATGTCCATACTGAAGACATTGTGAGTTACTTTGCCGGGGAATTGTTCCCGGATTATGAAATCCAGGAACGTGTCAAGTTGAAGATCAACCGCAGTGCTTATGTCGATGCGGATGATGAAGCATTTGATGATATCCGTGATTACCGTCAGAAGATGATGAAGGTATTGCGGGAAAGAAGAAAGATGAATGCGACAAGACTTGTGTTCAGCCACAAACCTTCTGCTGTACTTGCCAAGTATCTGATGAGACATCTCAATGTCACACAGCAGATGGTATTTGTCTCCGATGCGCCATTCTCCATGAAGTATGCCTTCTCTCTTGGCAAACTTATCGATGAAGAAAAGCAGAAGGAATTCCTCTATGAACCATATGAACCAAAGATGACACCACAGCTTAACTACAAACAAAAGCTGTTTCCTCAAATCCAGAAGAAAGATGTCCTTCTTTCCTACCCATATGATTCCATGACACCATTCATCAACCTTGTCAAAGAAGCAGCCGATGATCCACATGTCGTATCGATCAAGATCACGATCTACCGTCTTGCAAGCCATGCAAGACTTGTGGAATACCTCTGTCAGGCAGCAGAAAATGGCAAGGAAGTTGATGTTCTGATTGAACTTAAGGCACGTTTTGATGAACAAAACAACATCGACTATTCTGAAAAACTTGAAGATGCCGGATGTAATGTATTCTATGGATTTGAACACTACAAAGTTCATTCCAAGATCTGTCTCATCACCCGTCATGAAAAGGAAAAGATCAGCCATGTCGCTATGCTTGCGACAGGCAACTTCAATGAAAATACCGCAAAGCAGTATACTGACCTTGCGATATTGACAGCGAATCCTGACATCATTGAAGATGCGGTCAACTTCTTCCAGAACATGATGATTGGAAGACTCGATGGTGACTACAAGTCACTGCTCGTCGCTCCTGTTTCCCTGAAGTCTACCGTCATGTCTTTGATTGAACGGGAAACAGAGAAGGGTAAAGATGGTTATATCTTTGTCAAGATCAATGGCTTCACAGATGAAGACATCATGGCAGCCATGGTCAAAGCTTCCCAGGCTGGTGTAACCATTGAAATGGTCATCCGTGGTATATCATGCCTCTTGCCAGGTGTGGAAGGAAAGACGGATAATATACATATCCGTTCCATCGTTGGCAGATACCTTGAACATTCCCGTATCTACCTCTTTGGCAAGGGTGAAGATGAGAAGATGTATATCTCCTCAGCTGACTTTATGACAAGAAATACCGAACGCAGGGTCGAGATTGCCTGCCCTGTGCTCGATGAAAAGATTCGTAAAAAGCTTCATGAATATGTAGATCTTTGTCTTTTGGATAATACAAAGGCACGTAACCTTGGTGCTAATGGCCGCTACTATAAAGTAAAGAATGAAGAAGACAGAGTCAGCTGCCAGGAAGAGATGATGAAGAGAACAGAAGGTGATTCCGAAGGCAGAAAGGGTCACCGCGGTACAAGGACTGCAGTTGTCTTCGATACAAAAATGAAGCACAAGGATATTGTGAAAGAAAAGGAAGAATAATTTATGATCCGTATTACCGTTTCCACAATGGATGGAAACAAACAATCCGGAGAGTACAACGAAGGCATCACACCAGCAGAACTTGCAGGTATGATGCCTCTTCCTTATGATGTACTCTCCTGCCGCATTGACAACGAAAACAAACGACTCGACCAACCTATTTACTCTGACAGCAAGGTAGAACTCTTAGACATGCGGGATAACTATGCCAACATGTCCTACCAGTCCTCACTTGTCTTTCTCTATGTCTCTGCTGTCCATGCAGTACTGAAGGACAAAGCAGATGTCATCATTGCCAATTCCCTGTCCAAAGGTTTGTTTACTACCGTTGGTGTCAAAGTGGATGATGACCTTGTACAGAACATAGAAACCCGCATGAAACAATGGGTAGAACAGGATATTCCATTTGTGGAAATTGCCTGCAGTGAAAAGGAATTAGAACAATGCCTCTCCTTTGACAGACACAAGGAAAGAAGAAGGCTGCTACAAAGTTCAGATGCTGTAAATAGTGCAAGACTCTACCGGTTCAAAGACCAGGAAGACTTGTTTTATATGCATCTGCTGCCATCTAGCGGCTATCTCAAATACTTTGAACTGAGGCGTTACAGAACAGGTATCCTCTTACGTTTCCCGGAACAGTTACATCCTGATGTTATTCCACCATACAAAGAACAGAAACTGCTCTATGAAGCATTCTCTGAAGAAACCCTCTGGGAACACCTATTGAACATTGACTTTGCGGCAGACCTCAACGAAAGCATGAGGGAAAGATGCCAGGAAGTGATCATGGTATGTGAAGCCCTGCATGAAAAGAAGATTACGGAGATAGCAGGACGAATAGCAGAAGAAAAGAAGAGAATCATATTGATTGCTGGACCTTCTTCTTCCGGCAAGACATCGTTTGCCAAAAGGCTTTGTGTACAGTTACAGGTATGTGGTTTAAAACCACTGTATCTTGGTACAGATGACTATTTCATTAACAGGGGTGACATGCGTCCGGATGAAAATGGCAAGGTGGACTTTGAGGCATTAGAAGCAGTAGATACCGATTTGTTTGCAAGACAGATGAATGCCTTGTTAAGTGGTGAAACCGTAGATTTGCCGGTCTATGATTTCATAGAAGGCAAGAAGAAGTATGGTACACGCATTACCTCCATCAGACCATCACAACCAATTGTCATTGAAGGTATTCATGGTCTGAATCCGGAATTAACAAAGAATATTGCGGATCATGAGAAGTTCCGCATCTATATCAGTCCATTAACTTCTTTGAACATTGATGCCCATCACCGTGTGCCGACAACTGATGCCAGAATGCTGCGGAGAATGATCCGTGACTACCGTACAAGGGGCAGAAGTGCCAGTGAAACCATCAATGGATGGAAGGATGTAAGAAGGGGAGAAGAAAAGTGGATATTCCCATACAATGACACCGCAGATGCCTTCTTCAATTCTTCATTGATTTATGAACTTGCGGTAATCCGGAAGTATGCTGAACCACTGTTACTAGAAATTGGTAAAGAAGATGCGGCATATCCAGAAGCACAGCGAATGCTCGACTTCATCCGTTTCTTTGCGCCAGTAACAGATGATACATGTATTGTATCGAATTCCATATTGCGGGAATTCATTGGTGGAAGTATTCTTGTAGACTGAATGTGTATCATAGTGATACACATTTTTAGAAGATAATTGCTTTGTTTGAAATGAGTTGTTGTATGAAACTTATTCAATTAGCTTTGTATGATGTCTTAATGTGCATTATTGAAAGATGAAAAAAGTGGCATTGAATCTGGGAGGATTACAGAAAGATAAGGTGGCTCTGTTAGCAGAAAATCATTTTGGAGTGGTTTTTCTACGGGTACAAGGTATGGATTTTTCTCAAAAACGATATCAAGAATGATAAAGAAATCGTAATTATGGCATGGAGATGTATGCTCTAAGTGACTTCTTAATCATGGTTTTTGTCATGGTTAGTGAAGCAGTCACTTAGAGCATTTTCATTTCAGGAGGTACAGCCATGAGAAACGAGAAAATCACCCCATTGTATGAGCGTTTGAGCTGCGATGATGAGTTACAGAGCGAGAGCAACTCCATAAGCCATCAAAAGCAGATGTTTTACGTCATTGACAGCCACAGGCACATGATATTTACTACCAACCTGAAACTGGCCGAATTCAAGAACACGCCTGACCTGGCACACGCCCGTATTTATGACCGTATCCTGGAACGGTGTGCCTCGATCCTCTTTGCCGGGAAGAACTTCCGGGAGGAAAATGTCGGAGCCACCAGACAGGGGGCCGAAGACCTTGTGAACTGTAAGCATGAGTAATTTTGTGCCGGACGATATAGCCTCGCCCGGAGAAAGGAGCGCGCTGAGCAACAAAATCAAGCGTATGCTCAAAAACGAGATACAGCAGATGTAAATACAGCGGGCCGAGAGCTTTTCACTCTCTGCCCGCTGTCCTTATGCAGTCAGGTATTCAAAGACTCTGCCGGTGTCATAATCGTCGGATTTTTTACGCCGGACTCTAAGAAATCCTTATTGCCGGTCAGCAGCACATCGGCTTTCGCTTCAATGGTTGCCCGCAAAATAGGGCGGTCATTGACATCTCTGATTTGTGTTTCGGTCATATCTTCCTCTGTCGGGACGGGAACCAATTCCAGAGTAAGCAGCGCGACGGAAAGAAATTTGTCTAGCGCCGCAAGCCGGTTCGGGAATTTCTTGTTGAATATCCGCTTCATTTCATCCACATTCTGCTCACAGATCAAACCGTGATTTGGGTAAGAGGCCGCCTTTACATACGCCTGATAAGGCGTACCATTCGCACTCAGCGCGGCAGAAATGAGGACATTGGTATCAATCAGAACTCTCATTCCTTTTCGTCCTCATTTCTCAATTCCTTGACGAGCGCCATAACATCATCTTCCGAGGTCAGGCCGGTGCGTTCTGCTTCTCCAGCCATTTCCTGCTGAAGCACCTGCATGGCATACACAGCAGAATTGACAATGCGGACAGTGTTTCCTTCAACGATAAAAGTGACCCGATCACCGTTTGACACACCAAGCACATCACGGACATCCTTCGGGATCGTGATTTGCCCTTTTGCCATGACTTTGGCATTGTCCACAAACGCATTTGCTAACATGATTTTGCACCACCTTTCTGAAATATGGAAAGTAGGGATTTCCATACTTCTATTATACGCAGAACGAGTGAAAAAATCAATGGAAACCGCTGAAAATATATTTTCAGCAATATATTATCAATGCCGGTACAAGCCGCAAGATTGTGTTTCTTCCTTTGCGTTTGAACGGAAGATAACCTGAGCTTTTTCCAGATATTAGTCAACATTAACTGATGGATCTACGAGTATATCAATATCAGTCGATAATCGTTTTGGAGAGTCAAATAAAAACATCAAACTTGTTCCACCGTTGAAAATGAATGGTAATCCAACTTTTATCAATGCTTCGAATAGTCAGAACGAAAATAAGACGCTTTCAATTCATGTTGGATCTGACTTGCTCTGATTTGTTATTCGCTTGATGTTATCTGCCAGATAGTTTTCGTTCCTGATCATTTGAATCCACCTCTTCAATTATCTTATTGATTCTTTCTTTTGCATTTCTTCTGGATGCGTAGCGCATCACTTTTTTGAGATTGATGTTGCAATGTGCAAGGCATTCCTGATAGATATCCGGAATTTCCGAACGGCTGATAATGCTTTGCAATAATTTGTCTGTCACAATATCAACGAGTAATCTTTCCAACGCTATTTTTCGTCTGTCCAATAAATTCTCTGGTGCCTGAGAGATCAGTTTTCTGACTATCACTGTATTATCTTTTGCGTAGTGGTAAAAGTCATCGTCATTTGGAGAAAGTAGGACATGATATCCATTTCGTGATAAGAATTCAAAGATTGTTTCTTCAAGATTGCTTTCCACTTCTACAAAAATGCAATTATGACCGAATAAATGATACACAAACTGATTCAAAACCGTCAGATCCCAGATCTGATATGTGATAAGAGGATATGTTTTAGAAATGGATTGATGAATTGTGTTTGCTTCAAAGCTCAAGTCATATTGAAATTCAAAGCGAAGGTTCTCTTTGATTGTTTGATAATGATCTCTTTTGTAGCGGATGATGAGCTGACAGGCAATAAGCCTTGCAAGTATTCTGCTTGAGCTGTTGATGCTCATATCAATACCAGTTCTAAGAATCTCATTTTCGAAATCCTTGTGGGTAAAATGATCCAGGTTATACAATACCTGATTGATTCTGCTGTCTATATAAATCATGATATCCTTTCTAATACGTGCGGATTTGTCAGATTTTTGGAAATTTGACATTATTGCACTTATATAATAATACAAGTAAAGTGATATGAATGCTGGTGGTATGTGCTTCCGTGTTACAAAACTATTGGAACTGCTTCAGCAATGGTGCGATGATCTGAGAATACTTGTGCATATGGGATGATAGCTGGAGATGCAAAGTAAAATAATTTACATTTTTATTAATTATGAAAATTAATTTAACTTTAACATTACCACTCTCTTTTCCTTAACACTCAAAACATATAATGAACCCGCAAGAAGGAACTTGCAAAGGAGATCGATATGGAAAACACATTAAGAAAAGGGGCTACAGAGAGTCAGAAACTCATGATTTTTGTACTCACAATGGCATTGTATGGCATTGCGACATTGTTTACAGAACTGATTCCAAGCTTCCAGGCTGGAATTGTTGAATTTTCAGTGGAATATTTCCTGTTCATTCCACTCACACTTGCGATGTTATTTGATCCGCTTTCAGCTGGTCTTGGTGCTGCTACTGGTGAGCTTGTCTTCAGTGAAATCATGCTTGGTCAGTTTGGTGGACTGGGTGAGTTGGAAAAGTTTCTCACAGTGACAATTGGTGTCTATGTTGCGGGCAGAATGGTCAAAGATCCCCGCAATGCAAAGATGGTTGGTATTGCGGCTATTACCGGTACAGCATTGCAGCTGTTCATGGGTATGGTCGTGGATATCTGCAAGGTACAGTTTGCAGTAGAAGAGTTTGAAGCAGTTGCCGGACTTCCGGAAAGTGTCTTTGCGACAGAAGGTTTTGCATTCCTCAATGACCTGTTATTCTCGGGAATTCTCTTCTGCCTGTTACCGACATTATTCCTTGTGCCAAGACTCTATGGAAAGATTGAACCACTGCTTGGTATGAGACCAAGAACTGCAGATACAGTAGTTGCGGGTATTAATCCAAAGGTGATTGCTGGCTGCTTTGTTGGATTTATTGTGGCAGTTATCAGCCAGATGGTTGCGGAAAGTGGTATGTCTTTGATTGATTGGGAAGCTGATTGGGCAGAGAGTTCTTCCGCAATGGCAATCAGTGCTCTTGTTGGAGCAGTTATCCTTGTGATTGCTCTTCTGGTCATGAAGAATCAGGCAAAGAAGCGTGAGGCATAATGGATAGTATTGAGATCAGGAATCTGCGTTTTACCTATCCTGCTTCTTCAACACCTGTTCTCAAAGATATTTCATTGACGATTGAAAAGGGTGACTTCCTTGCCATTGTTGGCAACAATGGTTCCGGGAAGTCCACTTTTTGTAAAGTGCTCAATGGATTGATTCCCCATTATATCGATGGAGACTTCAGTGGAACAGTTGTTGTGGAAGGTCAAGATACGCTCAAAAGCAGTGTTGGAGAACTTGCCACAAAAGTTGGTTATGTATACCAGGATTTTGAAAACCAGATCGTACGTCCTACGGTACTGGATGATGCGTCCTATGCCTGCTTGAACAATGCCTTTGAGGATTATCTTGAAAAAGGCAAAGAAGCATTGGCAAAGTGTGGACTGGATGGACATGAGGATGATTTCATCTGGCAGTTATCTGGTGGTCAGACACATCTGTTGGCACTGGCTGGTACACTTGCCCTTGAACCGGAGATATTGATACTGGATGAACCGATTGCCCAGCTTGATCCACATCATGCGGATATTATCTATGGCATTCTCAAAACACTGAATGAACGCTATGGCAAGACGATAATTGTCATTGAACACCATAGTGAATACATTGCAAAGTATTGCAAACATGTGATGTTAATGAAGAATGGATCCTTTGCCTGGAAGAAGAAAACAGAAGATGCATTGCAGGAAGTCGAAGAACTCATGCAATCCAACATCTTCCCACCACAGGTCACACTTGCGGCATACCGGTTAAAGAAAGAGAAAGGCTATATCTTTGACCGCCTTCCGGTAAAGATGGAAGAAGTAAAGGATACTTTCCATGGATTTACCTTCCATAAGGAAGAAGCAGGAAAGAAAGAAGCAGGAGAAACCATCATTTCCTGCAAGGATGTAAGTCTTTCCTATCATTCCTTAAAGGGGGAAGACCATGTTGTCTTTGACAAATTGAACCTCGATATTCATAAGGGAGAACATATTGCCCTTATCGGTACAAATGGAGCAGGCAAGTCTTCTTTAATGAAGCTGCTTGTGCGCTTGATCAAAGACTATTCGGGTGAGATTTTGCTGGAAGGTAGAGATATCCGCAAGGAAGGATATCGTGACATTGCTTCTAAGATTTCCCTTGTCTACCAGAATCCGGAACAGATGTTTATCCGTGACAGTATTGCAAATGATATTGCCTTTGCCTTAGAGGCAAGGGGCATGAAGAATGCAAAGGAAAGAACGGATGAGCTTCTGCATTACTTTGATCTTGAAGGATTGCGGGACAGAGATGGAAGGCTGCTATCCGGTGGTCAGATGCGCAGGGCAACACTTGCGATTGGTACAGCTTTGAACCCGGAAGTGTTATTGCTTGATGAACCGACTGCCAATCTCGATATGGCTACCCGTAAGGAAATCATCCGTACATTGGATGAGATGCGGAATGTGATTCATACTGCTGTAATTGCGACACATGATATGCAACTGCTGGCAGAGTGGGCAGACCGCATCATTGTCCTGCATGATGGAAGGGTCATTGCGGATGGTGACAGGGACATGGTGTTTAACAATCCATCGGTCATAGAAGAAGCCGGTATCCGTCCACCGGAGATCTTTACGGCTGGCAAGATGCTGGATGAACATGCGTCTTTGTATATGATTGATGGATTCATGGAATGTTTCAAAGAGGTGTAGTATGGTGAAAAAGCTGACAGAAAATATTCTGGATAAGTTTTCGATGAACTTTCTCAAAGACCAGGTATTGAAAAATGCCTATGGCAATAATGATACAGTGATTGCGGCATTAGATCCGCGCATTCTCATCGTCTGGTATTTGTTCTTTGGACTTGTGCCGTGGTTTGTGGATGATTTGTGGTTTCTTGGTGCCTGCTTTGCATTGGTTGTCATCACAACATTGCTTGCCCATATTGTCGGACTTGTGTTGTTTGTGTTCGCCCTTGGTGTGTTTTCACAAACTGGTTATCTCTTCATTGTTTCCTTGTTCTTTGGTGGTGACGCTTCTGCCATCGTGCCATTGCTGATATTGACATTGAAGGTTGCGACCTGTTCATTAGCTTCTATTACGGTATTTTCTGGTCTTGACCCGGACAGGCTGGCAAATGGTCTGATGTGGTTTGGTGTACCGGAGAGATTGTCTTTCTCCATATCGTATGCCTATCGCATATTGCCAATGTTAATGGAAGAGTTTCAAAACATCCTGCTTTCCTTCCGTATGAGAGGCATGGAACCAGAACATGATACATTTATGGGTAAGATACGCTACCTCATCTATCAGGTAAAGATGATCATGCAGGCATTTTATCCATTGATGCTCAATACAGCAAAGCGTTCACGCACAACAGTAGAAGCTTTGGAAATCAGGGGTTACCGCAATGCGGCAGTGAACAGGGAGGTCAGAAGGATCAAGCTTTCTTCCCTGCATGTCACATACAATGATGGTTTGTTTCTGGCTTTGTCATTGTTATGGGTGACTTTCTTTGTGACCATAGAGACATTGATATAGGAGTAGTAAGATGAAGATTGATTTTCACACACATGGAAAACTGGCAAAGTATCTGCCATTTTCGCCTGTCTATACAGACTGGCTGTTTGAAAGGGCAAAGGCAAGTGGTCTGGATGCCCTTTGTCTGACAGAACACTTCAATACGACGGAGTTTGACAAGGTATACCGCTATATCCGCGATAACAGCACGATGTGCAATGATGCTTTAATCTATAAAAATGGATTGAAGATCTTTGCCGGTATGGAAACAGATGTAGCGGAAGGTGGACATATTCTTTCCATTGGCAGGATGGAAGATATTCTGATGTTGAATTCCATACTGGAACCACATAAGACAAAGGAAACATTTCTTCCTTTCCATGAACTGATGGCATTGTTTGCACAATATGATGTCATTGTGGGCAATGCCCATCCATTCCGGGAAGGTGGTCATGTGCCGGAGTGTGACATGGCTGATTTAGAGAAGTTATTCTTTGTGGACCTCAATGGCAAGGATGTTGCCTGTAACAGGGAAAAGACAGAGGAAGAAGTCTTTGCCTATGCAAAGAAATTAGGAAAGCCTGTTGTTGGTGGCAGTGATACCCACCAGGCATTGCAATATGGCTGTATCATGAATGATTTCAGGGAAGATATCGATACCATTGATGGATTGCGCAAGGCGATGCTGGAGGGTGGTTATACGATTGAAATCGATGAAAGAGCCAGGGATAAAGTAGAGGCAGCTGCTCTGTTGAAGAAGTGTCTCAAAAAGATTGATGCCCTTGGTGGTGACTATGTCACGATGCTCGTTGAAAATACGTCCATCGTATGATATAAGAAATTCATGGACCTCGATTTTCTGGAAAATGGAAAGACATTAACAAAGGCAGAACACAGGATTGCGGGCTATATTGTTTCAGATCCTTCCAGGTTTCTGTTGACACCGATCAATCAGGTGGCAGAAGAACTTGGTATTTCCGAAGCAACCATGTCCCGGTTTGTGCGCCATGTTGGTTTTACTGACTACAAGGAATTCAAAAAGCATATTGCCCAGCATGCGGACCTCAGTGGTCCTGCCATCCGCATGAGCAATACCATTGCGGATGATCTGAACCTGGCGGACTGGTTTGAAAGGCAGAGCGCCTATCTGCTCTACAATTCGCGGATGATTGATACAGAAGTGGTCGAAAGAGCAGTACAGCTGATCGCAAATGCAGAACATGTCTACATCTTTGGCAGAAACTCTTCCCGCTCTCTTGCGACAATGCTGGAATACAGACTGCGCCGTATTGGCAAACATACGGTGTTGTTGACGGGGGATAGTTCAGAAATCATAGAAGGAATGGCAAACATAACAGAGAATGACCTTGTCATCTACTTTGCCTTTGGAAATCTTTCCTTAGAGGCAAAGACCATCCTTGCCAATAGTAAAGAACTGCACTACCATACCCTTGCGATCACAAGCCGGCAGCACTTTTTGGATGAAAGGGCTGAGGAAGAAATTGTGGTATACCGTGGACAGGATAAGGAATATCATTCCCAGGCAACGGTTGTTGTACTGATTGATGCTATTGTGCTTTCCTTGAGCAGAATTCCCGGCAGTAAAGCCATGGATACATTATCGAGAATCCAGAATCTCAAGAAGAAATCTCATTGACCTGCAAAAAATGCAGGTTTTTTAGTTGGTTCATTCATATCCTTTGATCTTTTTCTGTTTGAAGCATTCATATTCTTCAACCGTGATGCCAAACAGCAGCTTTGCATTTTTAATTGTTTCTCTATCATGTGGCTGTTCATTGAGAAGGTTAACAAAACAACTGATTCTTGCCTCTATGGTTTCGACACTTTCATTTTCCATTTCATATAATGTGATTTCTTTCAACATGGTATGTACATCATGCGATGATATTCTGAATGTTCCAGAAACCAAATCCACAATTTCCCATTCGTTCATTCCCTGCCGTAATAACGTCCTGGTCTTCATCCGTGCATATTTGTATTTTCTTCTGGTAATGATTTTCCAGTCTTTATCTGGAATCTGACAGACATAATCTGCAGTTGTCCGGTCCAATCCAAAGTGTTTTCTCAACAGATCGGTGATGAATGCTTTCTGACATCCATTTTCTTTGAGAATCTTTGCAAGTTCATAGCAGTCAATGCGCATGTTTTGATATGTACTATATACTTTTCATCCAAATGCAGGAGATCTGCCCATTTCTTTGGGTGAACTACTCCGACTTCTATAAGTCGGAGTAGTTCACTATCCTCACCCACAAAGACCTGTTTTTCCCATTCATTCCATTCATCAAAAGATAACCTGGCACCGGTTTTTCCAATAGATCAATTGCCAGTTCATGCTTTTCAAGATCATTTTTTGGATTTTGATCATGATTGAAGGAATCGATCATCTTGTTGACCATACTTATGATGCGCGGCGTATAGGCATCCATGCTGAAATATGCTGCACCATATACAGTTGTGCCATCTTTGATTTCTAAAATGATACTGTCATACATCATTATCACCTCACTATTCTTTTGATATACAATCATAATATAAATATATCACGCCATATTCAATACGGAATTTGAATATTGTATTAATATAGTTCTCTGTGAAATGAAATGCTGACAGGTTTTCAGAAAATTTCAACTAAACAGGAAGGAATATAAAAACTTGAAATGTCAGATTGGCATTTCAAGGTAAGTTCAGTTCTTATGATGGAATATCAGTTTTGCGGCTATTGCACCAATGCATGTGCCGGCTGTATTGGTGAAAAGGTCAGTGATGTCACAAACTCTTCCAATGGTAATCCATGGCTGCAGGATTTCTATGGCTAGAGAAATGAGTGCACCATAAAGGATAATTCTGATGAGTTTTGCTTTTGTGTGCATGGTGAGGAAGAATCCCATCGGGACAAAGAGCAGAATGTTGAGGAACATTTCTTCATTGTAGTTACCAAAGTGGTACATGTAATCCCGGAATGGTATGAGGTTGATGGCAGGGGTGTCAAATGTTGGAATGATGGGTAACAGGGTGAAGTAGATCAGGGCTATGCTATAGATGGTAAACAGGGTGGATAACAGGATTTGCGCTTTGCCTTTGTGCCGTATTTTTGGAAAGATAAAGCAGAAATAACCCGCGATCAATAAGAGTATGTCGATGGCTGTAATCCAATAAGTCATACCAAAAACAATAGCAGAAAACTGTGTAAAATTGGTGAAAAGTTGAAGAAATGCTTAAGATTCGGAATTCAGAAAAGAGTCAGAAATGTTGGAAAATGGCTTTGTTAAGCCTTTTTCTTTACTTTTATGCTGTGCAGCATAAAGGTAATAATGCTTGACGGAATTTGAACAGAGGGTATCATATCTGCAGGTGAGAGGGCTATGTACCCTTTCACGGAAAGGAAGACGATATGGAATTTCTGATTGCATTTGAAAGATTTTCACTGTTTATCTTTATTTTGTTCACAATTCTTTATGCATATCAGCTCGTGTATATTGCGGTAGGTTATCTGAAAAGAAAACCAAAGCCTCTTGCGCAAGCGAAGACCAATCACCGCTTTGCCATATTCATCAGTGCCCGCAATGAAGCAGGTGTTATAGGTGAACTTATCGATTCCCTGCATAAAGAAGACTATCCGGATGACCGGTATGATATCTATGTTCTGGCAGACAACTGTACAGACAATACAGCAGACATTGCCCGTGAGGCTGGTGCACTTGTCTATGAAAGACAGAACAAACAGCTTGTCGGTAAAGGCTATGCATTAGATTACCTGTACAAGAATGTTGTTGAGGCAAAGGGTGAAGACTACTACGATGCCTTCATCGTCTTCGATGCGGATAACATTGTCCATCCTGATTTCCTCAAAGAAATTAACAAGACATTCGATACCGGCAAGTTTGATGCCATTACCACATACAGAAACTCCAAGAACTTTGGTGAAAACTGGCTCACTGCTGCCTATTCCATCTGGTTCATGAGAGAAGCACGCTATGTTAACTACCCGCGTATGTTACTAGGTGCGCAGTGCATGATTTCCGGTACAGGTTTCCTTGTCTCCAACCGCATTATGAAGAAGAATGGCGGCTGGCCATATCATTTATTGACAGAAGATATCCAGTTCTCAGTGAACTGTGCGATTGATGAAGTCTCCATCGGTTATTGTGATGGTGCGATGGTTTATGATGAACAGCCTTCTACCATGAAGCAGTCATGGAACCAGAGACTGAGATGGAGTAAAGGTTTCTTCCAGCTCAATGCCCGTTATACATTCGATCTCATCAAGGGTTGTTTCAAGAAGGGCAGAAGACTCATCAACTACGATGTATTGATGACAATTCTTCCATGTTCCCTTGTGACCATCATCATGCTGGCATTGACCGTATGGCTCTATGTAGGCGCAACCGGTATGCCATACTATGTATCCAAGGTATTCCAGGATGAAGCACTCAAGCTTCTGATCGGTTCGGTATTCAACTACTACTTCGGTATGATTGCGATTGGTGGTCTTGTCATTCTCACCGAATGGAAGAGAATCAATGCGACCGCATGGAAAAAGATCAAGTATCTTCCAATCTTCCCATTGTTTATTGCAAGTTATCTGCCAATTACCATCCAGGCAATGTTTGCCAAGGTGGAATGGAAACCAATCCAGCATTACTCTACACAGCAGTTATCCAAGACAAGGTAAAGCACCTTGTCTTTTTTCATAACAAAAGGAAGAAGCTTTGCGCCTCTTCCTGTATTTGTTCTATATCTTCATTTCTTAGTATGCCATCTTCTTCCATGCTTTCTAATACCTGCCTCATTCTTTCAAGGCAGAGGTCTCTGTTAACAACTGGGTTATAGAGAGAAGGTGCCTGCGGCAGCCCGGCAAGGAGAATTGCCTGCGCATCAGTCAGTTGTTCTGGGGCCCTGCCAAAGTAACCATATGAAGCTTCCTGAATGCCTGTATAGCCATTTCCAAAGTAAGCAGTATTGGCATAGAGGGCAAAGATAGTTTCTTTGCCATATGTCTTTTCAAAGTCAATTGCTGCAAATAACTGGGCAATTCTTCGCTCAATGTGCTTTTCCTGATCAAAGTAGAGGTTTTTCATCAGCTGTTCGGTAATCGTAGAACCACCTTCTTTGAACGACATGGTTGTAATATCTGTGACAAGTGCTCTTGCAATACCGATGACATCAAAGCCTTGATGTGTTTCAAACCGCTTGTCTTCAATGGAAATAACTGCTTTGACATACATTTCTGGTAGTTCCTCATAGCTTACAAAGTTCTCTCTGCCTTCTATTTCAGTGACCACTTCTTCAAATGGATGTTCTTCCACAGATTGTGCATAGCGCTTATAGCCTTTGAAGCCAAACCAGGAAATGGTGAGGATGGTAAGTGTTATTAGTAATAGAAGCGTGCGTTTGATGAATTTCTTCATGATGGGTCTTTTTCAATGACAGCACTGATGGTGTCTGCTCCTTTTTCAATCATGAGGATGGTGAAGGAAAGAATACCAGTTGGTATGGACAGGATGGTCACAAGAAGAATGGCTGTGCCATTCACAGCCTTCTTCATGCATTTTTTGATTGGACTAGTCATATCAGTTCCCTGTCTGCATATCTGTGACAATCCGGTAATACGTACGGGATGTCATACGGTAGACAATGATATAGAACAATGCAAAGACAAGGAATGTAGCACCTGTCACAAGGACTAACAGGTTATGGTCGACGATGTTGAACATCGCAAGAATCTTTTCCAATAGTGGAAAGGCGAAGCAGAGGTGGATACCTGCTGTGACAAGAGGTAGGAAGAATACCGTCAGGATCTGCGAGTTGATGGACTTGCGGATTTCTTTTGCGGTCATACCGACTTTCTGCATAATCGCAAATCTTGTTTCATCTTCATAGCCTTCTGTGAGCTGCTTGTAATAGATAATCATCACCGCAGCGACCATGAACATCGTGCCAAGGATGACACCGAGATAGAATGCACCTCCATAGAGTGCCTGGAAGCTCTTCCGGGAATCTGCTGCACATTCTGAGGAAACAAGTACGGCATTGTCTGCAACAAGTTCATTTTGGGTAATTGCTTGTGAAAGGTCAGCACATAAAGCGGATTGTTGTTCATCTCCTGCATAGTCAATTCCATAGAACCAGTGCACATCGATGCTTGCCGGGTATTCGGTATCAATCTCAGCTGTTTCAAGGGCAGATACGATAGTATCGAAGTCATTGACAAAGAGATAGACCGTTGGCATAAACGAAGATGTACTGATGTCTCCTTCACCAAAGTCTTCTACCTGCTGTGTGACATGTAATGTGGTTGTGTCTACAAGGGTGAGATCACCTGTGTAGGTGGTGTTGTTACTGATCCAGATGGCTGCTTCACCAGATGAAAGTGATAGCTTGTCTTCGCTCATTTCGTTGTAGTCTGAAACAGGCAGGATGTAAATGTCATAGGCTTTGTCAAGACTTGCCATCTCATTCATCGGCAGGAAGGAGAGGTTGTTACCAGACCAGAGACCACTAAATGCGACAACCTGGTAATCAAGGACATTGGCTTCTTTGTTGCCATAGTCCGCAAGGATGTTGTCCATCTGTGGTCGCACTTCTGCTTCGATAGCCGCAAGGTCATCTGTACTTTGGGCAGTGATATCGAGCATGATGTTGCGGGGGAAACGGTTACGCAGACCGTTTTCAAGTCCTGTATACATACAGGTGGTGAAGGTGATGGTAACCAGTACCATGGTCGAAAGGATACAGATCGTCGCAAGTCCTGCTCCGTTTCTCTTCATGCGGAATGCCATGGAGGAAACAGAGATGAAGTGGTTGGTCTTGTAGTAGTACTTCTTGTTTCTTTGCAGAAGTCTGCACAAGGTGACAGAACCTGCTGTAAATAGCATATAGGTAGCGATGATGACCAGCACTACGGCAAAGAAGAACAGTGTCACAGCGATGATCGGATCTTTGATGGTCAGTGCGATGTAATAGGCAGCGATCAATAAGACAAGACCGATGATGGCAAGCAGCCAGTTAGCCTTTGGGGCTTTTTCACCATAGCTGTCACTGTGCAGCAGGTTGACGGTTTTGGTGTGGTGAATGTCAAACAATGTCTTGCAGTAGACGATGGCATTGATGGACACAAAGAGCACAATGGTATCAAGGATAGCGGATAGTGAGAGGTTGATGCCATAGTTTTGTGGGGCATTAATAAGCGCCATGAGGGCAAGTTCCGCAATCTTCGATAACAATATACCAGCAATAAGACCGATGGAAATTGTCAGTAGTGCAATCAATGCTGTTTCCACAAACATGACAATTCCGATGTCACGTCTTGATAGTCCAAGGATGTTATAGAGACCAAATTCCTGTTTTCTTCTGCGGATGAGGAAGGAATGGGTATAGAACAGGAAGATGACGGAAAAGATTTCCAGGATGTTTACACCCATGCCAAGGTAGATCTGTATCTGTTCACCACCAGTGAAGGAGGCGATGAAGGTTGAACCGGCAAGGTAGGCGATGATGTAGTACATCGCAATGACACCGGTTGAAGCAAGGATGTAAGGAAGATAGGTTTTCCTGCTGCCTTTCATGCCGGAAATGGCAAGTTTGTAATACAGGTTTTTCATCTTCTTTCACCACCTGTTGTCAAAGCTGTGAGGGTATCCGAAATCTTCTGGTACATTTCTGTTCCTGTACAGTTTCCTCTGTACAGCTGGTGGTAGATGATACCATCTTTGATGAACAGCACCCTTGAGGCATGGCTTGCGGCAAGGATGGAATGGGTGACCATGAGGATGGTCTGTCCACCTGCATTGATGGATGAAAACAGTTGTAACAATTCATCGGTAGATCTTGAATCAAGAGCACCGGTTGGTTCATCCGCAAGGATGAGCCTTGGGTTTGTGATCAGGGCTCTTGCGACAGCTGCCCGCTGTTTCTGACCACCGGATACTTCATAGGGATATTTGTTGAGGATATCCTCTATGCCAAGTTTCTTTGCTAATGGAACAATTCTTCTTTCCATTTCCTTTACGGGTGTTTCCGAAAGGACAAGGGGCAGGTAGATGTTATCCCTGAGTGTCATCGTGTCGAGCAGGTTGAATTCCTGGAATACAAAGCCAAGGTGCTTTCTGCGGAATGAGGCAAGGGCAGAATCTTTGATGGAAGAGAGGTCTTTGTCATCCAACTTTACTGTTCCGGAAGTTGGCCTGTCTAGTGCGGCGAGAATGTTGAGCAATGTTGTCTTTCCGGAACCGGATTCACCCATGATGGCAATGTATTCACCTTCTTCTACCGTGAAATTCACATTGGAAAGGGCGGTAACCCGGTTGGTGGAAAAACGTGTTGTGTAAACTTTCTTTAATCCTTCTACAGTGAGTATATTCATAATGTCCTCCATTTCTTACAATCTCATTGTAGAAGTTGCGGAAATGTGGCGACATCGTTATGGCTTACAATTCCCGTGTGTTTTCTTACAATTCTGTAAGGTCTTCATTTCTCTTTAAGTCAAGCAGTACTTCTGTGCCTTCATTGATGACAGAGTGGATTTCAATGTTGTGGTTCAACTTTGTCATGATTTCTTTGCAAAGATACAGACCAATTCCACTTGCCTTTTTGTCGCTTCTTCCATTGTATCCGGTATAGCTCTTGTCAAAGACACGTGGCAAGTCCTCTGGGGCAATGCCTATGCCGGTATCTTTGATGGAAAGTACCATGTCGTGCATTGTGATGGTAATACTACCGCTGTTTGTATATTTCAATGCATTGGATAATACCTGTTCAATGACAAAGGACAACCACTTTTCATCGCTGAGTACCTGTACATGGATGGGCTCATAGTACAGGGCAATCTTTCTGCGGATGAATTGAGGTGCCAGTTTTTTGACACATTCCTTAATGATAATATCGATATCAAAGTGGTGGAAGACATAGTCAGTGCTTGTACTGTCGAGTCTCAGAAAGGCAAGTACCATATTGACATATTGTTCAATGCGCATGACTTCTTCATTGAGGCGCCTTGCATCATCGCTGTCTTCTTCCTGTAATAACAATCGCATAGAGGCAATGGGTGTTTTGATCTGGTGTGCCCAGGTAGTATAGTAGTCCATCATGTCCTGGTAACGCCTGTTCCATTCCGTTTCCTTGTCCATTGCTTCAGTCCGTAAGGCATGGATGATGTTCTGGTAGTCTTCTTCTATCATGGTATCAATAGAAGGGAACTGTGTCATTAAAGCACCAGGCAGCTTTGCCATTTCACATAGTGCATCATGTTTTTTCTTTCGTCTGTATAATGCATAGGCAACATAGATCACTATGAGCACCATTGTTAACAAAGCAGGATAGAACACTGCTTCCAAGGGAATACCATAGAAGAAAAACACAATGACAAAGATGCATACAGATACCACAAACAACAGTAACAAGGCTCTGTTTTCCCATAACACACGCCGGATCATAGGATGATATACCCCTCACCAGAACGGGTGGTGATGAAATGGTCAAGACCTGCATCAGACAGCTTATGACGTAAGCGGCTGACATTGACCGTCAATGTGTTTTCATCGATGAAACTATCAGTTTCCCACAAAGCTTCCATCAGTTTTTCACGGCTGACAACCTTGCCTTTATTCTTCATCAAAGTCAGCAATATCCGGTATTCATTGCGGGAAAGTTCAATGTTCTTTCCTTCATAGACAAGGGTGGAATCATTTGTGTTGAGCATAGCACCCCGGTGTTCAAACACCGTTACACTGCTGGAGAAGTCATAGGTTCTTCTCAGCATTGCCTGTACTTTGGCAACGAGTACATGTAAATCAAAAGGCTTTGCGACAAAGTCGTCTCCTCCCATGTTCATTGCCATGATGATGTTCATGTTGTCAGAGGCAGAGGTGATGAAAATGATGGGGACTTTGGAAATGGAACGTATCTTTTCACACCAGTAATAGCCGTTAAAGAACGGAAGGGAAATGTCCATGAGGACAAGATGTGGATCAAATGAAGCAAACTCTGACATGACATTCTGGAAGTCATTTACACAACGTACTTCATAGTTCCATACCTGTAATTCTTTTTTGATTGCTTCCGCAATACCCTGGTCATCTTCTACAATAAATATTCTGTACATGGTTACTATTATACAAAATCTGAATGTGTATGAAGGCTGAGATTTATGATGCATCTTAAGTTGAATGAAAAAAGTGAAGAAATTTTGAGGGAAATCACGATCTCCTGTCTATATAAGTAGTGAAAGGAGAAGTGATGAAATGTCTTCTCAGAAAGAAAAAACAATTATGGCAAGAGACTTCACATTGGCTGAAGCGAAACGTCAATATGACAAGGAAGCTAAAAATCTGTTGTCCTACCGCTGCATCATTGCATATCTTTTGAAATACTGCACAGTTGAGTTTTCTGGTTTTTCTCTTGGAGAAATAAACAGGTGTCTTGGAGGGAAGGGGACAGAACTGTCAGGGGATGGAAAGATACAACACGTCAATAGCAAGGATAATCTTCCAGGCCTTGTTCCGATTGAGTTTGATCTGCGTTTCAATGTGGTTACGCCTTTTGGAACAATACTACAGTTAGATCTTGAACCACAAAAAGAGAAACCGTCTGATGCAGTACTGAAAAACAGAGGCTGCTATTATTGTTCGAGAATGATCAGTTCTCAAAGCAATACAGTATTCGGAAAGGATAACTATCAGGATATTCAAACTGTATATTCTATCTGGATTGTTATGGATGGGGGAAGCCGTGTGAATACCATAGAAAAATATGTGATGCAAAATGTAAATAACAAGGATGATGTGCTGTCTCTTGTGAATCTGATCTATATCTATATTGGAGAGGCAAAACAGGAAGGAATTTCAGTCATTCAACAATTGCTAGATACAATACATTCTGCTACTACTATGACTATAGAAGAGATCATAGTGTCATTAGAGAACCAGTTCCAAATCAGGATGACCAAGGAAATGAAAGAGGTGGTGACAAATATGTGTAATTTTTCAGATGCTATTGAAGAAAAAACATTGCGAAAGGTTGCTTCGAATCTTTTTGCTATGCATACACCGTTAGAGGTGATTGCACAGGTGTTGGAGATAACGGTTGAAAAGGTGAAGGAGTTGCTGGATGACAAGGTGTAGTTTTAGTTGTGTGTAAGAGAAGTATGAAGACTTTGTGAACATGTACTGGCTCTGTAGCGATATGCTTGACTTACAATTTTACTGTTTTATACTAGCCTATGCGGATTGAATGATTTACCGCATGGAGGAGTATTTCAGATGAGTTACGCAATCGTTTACAGCAGCAGAACAGGCAACACGAAGCTGCTTGCAGAAAAGATGCATGCTGAGCTGAGTGAAGAATATTGTGTCTATTATGGAAGACCAGATGACAAAGCATTGAATGCGGATTTGTTGTTTGTTGGTTTCTGGACTGATAAAGGTACCTGTGATGAAGATACAAAACACTTTTTGGAAAAGCTTCATGACAAGAAGGTATTCCTGTTTGGAACCGCTGGTTTTGGTGGATCACAGCAGTACTTTGATTCCATTCTTGAAAGGGTGAAGGGTATTCTTCCGGAAGATAACCATGTGATTGGTTCCTTCATGTGCCAGGGAAAGATGCCAATGTCTGTACGCAGATATTATGAAAGCAATCTTTGCGATGGCAAGAACCAGAAAGAAGTCGAAAAGATGATTGAAAACTTTGACATGGCACTTGTTCATCCGGACGAGACAGATATGAGCGCATTGGTCAATTCCACAAAACATATCAATATTGCATGCTGAACCAGAGAAGAGAACTCTGGTTTTTTCATGCTTAAGAAAAAATCTATTTCATGACAAATGTCATAAAATAGATTTGCAATGCCTTGTTAAACAGCTATACTACAGGTATGGATATCAGAAAAGAGATTGTTGTTATCAGAGAGATTCTTGGCTTGACGCAAAGAGAGTTTGCACAAGCGTTGCATGTTGCTTTTGAAACAGTTAACAGATGGGAATCGGGAGAGAAAGATGCAGAGCTTGCCAATGTTGAGAAAGTATACAGTTTTGCGTTTCAAAAGGGAATATATTTCAATATGCTATATGAGCAGTTGTTGAAAGAAGAATATAGTTCGGAAAATGTACTTGTGTTGTTTCATGGTTCTAATAATGAGATTTCCTTTCCAATAGATCTGGATTATTCCCGTGCACTTAACGATTTTGGCAAAGGATTTTATCTTGGAGAAAGCCTTGAGCAGGCAGCAACGTATGTTGCTAATAGCAAGACTGCATTTGTGTATATATTCGCACTTAACAAATCTGATCTGAATATCAAATATTATTCTGTAGACTGGAAATGGATGTTAATGATTGCCTGGTTCAGAGGATGGCTGATTAACTACCAGGACAATTCCATGATTCATGATCTATTGTCTGAAATTCAAGATGCAGACATCATCGTCGCACCAATTGCGGATAACAGGATGTTTGATCTTCTTTCTCAATTTGGACGTGGTGAGATTACTGATTTGCAGTGTCAGCATGCGTTGTCCGCTACAAATCTTGGAGCACAATATATCCTGAAAAGTGAAAAAGCGGTGAATGCTCTTTCTCTTTTGAAGGTGTCATATATATCCTCACCTGAAAAGGAAAGGTATAAGAAGGTCCGCCTTGATCTGCATGAACAGAGCATGGACAAGGTCAAACTTGCAAGAATTGAATACAGGGGCAAAGGAAGATATATTGATGAGGTGCTGCAATGAGAAAACTGAACAATGCGGAATATAAGTCTGCCCAACTGCAGGGTGAGCTGTTTGAGATGTCTTTAGATAAGGCTGCGTTCAGTTCACCGATGTTTATCAGAAGATTTATGATGAGCGAACTTGCAATTGGTTTTGTTGACAAGTCATATCTTGTTTCCAGTACCAGCAACGAAGAATTGATCAATCGTCTGAACAATCAATATAAACCATCAACCCGCAGACCACTCTATACACGTAATGAAATGTATTGGATTGGTTATATATATGCTGCACTATGTTTTTTGTATTCCCTTAATCCTAAAACTGCCTATAAACAGTTTCCTGCAAAAGAGATCAGGGAATACTATAACATTTATCACACATATGATATTGAGCAGGCTGCAGAAAGAATGATGGAAAATACCGGAATGAGCAGAGATATCAATGAACGGGCTTACCAGGTTTTGAAAAAGCTGATGGTCAGAGAAAAACTGGAAGGACAATTGGGAAAAGAGATTCATGTCACAATAGACAGACCCATTGGAAGTTCTCATCCCGCATATCCTGAAACGCTATATACTGTTAATTATGGTTATTGTTCAAGCATTAAATCACCTGATGGAGAGTATCAGGATGCATATGTGCTGAATGGAAAAATACCATTGAAAGACTATACCGGGAAAGTTGTTGCTGTGGTAGAAAGAAAAGATGACGGTGAAGATAAACTGGTTGTTGCGGATAAACCATTAAGCAAAGAAGAAATAGAAAATGCAATAGCTTTCATCGAAAAACACTATAAGCATAAAATAAAAATGTGATTCCCAACAAAAAAGCACTTTTCAGTGCTTCTTAGCTGGGATGGTTGCCCACACTCTATGCATGTTTCAGGCAGAAGGTATTACATTATCATCATGGCTGATTTTTCCAGATATGTTATCAAAACCAGACTTCACAGGACAAGCATACGCGAGTGCTATGATGATGCCTTTTTCTTTACTTCCATTACCAGTTGTTTTGCTTCTGATGCTGGCAGACATCCCATTGAACCAATTGACAGAGCACCAGCCACATTCAGATCATCGAGTGCACGTACATAATAGGCAAGATCAAATATTGTCTGGTAGCCTTCATTATCCGCCAGAAGCTCCTGTTGATGCTTTTGAATATACTGTGAAAGACTACCAAAAATAGTTTTCATGAAAACTGGATCAACTTTCTGGCGATGAAACTGGCAAAGATGATAATACGTCATAACATCTTGCAGTATTTTTCCTGGCAGCTCCATCCCGTTTATGGCAAGGAATCCATACATTCCAATCAACATCTGACATGTTTGAAAATGACCATGTCTTGCAATCTTGTCCAACATTTTAACATCATTGTTTTTGCTTGCTTCCGCAAACAATTTGTCCAGATCTTCTTTTGCAATACTTTCATCTAAGCCGGTACGATCAATCTTGCGATAACGTTCGCTGTTTTTCTTTGCATATTCAACCCATGGGTCAATCCGACCCTCATCAAGAAGTTTGAGAACAAATTCCATGTATGGCTTCAAGTACTCATATTCTTCTACTTCTGGGTTTTGCAAAAGTTCCCGCAAGCGGTTCAGCTTATCCTGTTTATTTACGTATGGCAGGATCTTTGGTACTGTAGCAATCGCGCCCAGGCACTGCCCTAAAAATGAAGCTTCTTCTTTGATTGGCTCATAAATATAATAGGCAGATGTAAACTCACCATAACGGATATAATCCACAAGCATTCCTTCCATCAGGTCGACTACCGGCTGGTGACAGAGTCTTTCAGATGCATGGATTTGTGGTAGTCATACATGAAATGACCAAGTTCATGGTCTTCGAGCTTTTGAATTTCTTCTTCAAAGTGCTCCAGTCGATATTTCACCATGATGCACTTTGCATCTACGTTGCCATTGTATGCAGCCTTTTTCATCAGTTCCATATCATTGTTCTTCATAGCTCTCTGATAGAAACCGACTTCTACATCGTACTTTCTCTGCTCACAAATCTTCAGTCCCTTATCCGCATACTTATAGCCTTCATCTTTCAGCTTTTGCATTTCTCTTGTTGCGTGTCGCAGGTCTTCATTGACACCACCACTGCCATCTGTCTGCAATAATGCCATGACATAGCGGCATTTCTGATCTGTTGTTTTATTGAGGCTTCCCATGCCTTTCTTTGCATAAAAAGCAGCCTTTTCAAAGTCTTGTGGACAAGGATCATCGCCAAAGTAATAATCATAGGCAAGATTTCCCACTGCTGTCATATTGTCTTTTTCAGCAGCTTTTTCCATGAGTTCTTTTGCTTTGTTGGTATCTTTTGCGACACCTCTTCCCCGCAAATACATCAAAGAAAGATTGCACATGGCACTGGTGTCACCCTGTTCTACAGCTTTTGTGTACCAATAGACAGCACGTTCACTGTTTTGCTCGCAATGCATGCCTTTATCAAATGCGTAGGCGAGTTGAAACTGTGCCCATCGATCTCCAAATTCTGCAGCCTCTGGATAAAACCGGCATGCATCTTCAGGATAACCACCAAAACAATACACGCGTGATGCTAAAAGCGGATCAAGTAGTGACCCTTCACTTTCTGCTTCTTTTAACAACCTTGCGGCTTCTTCCATGTACTTTGTCAATGAGGTCCCATAGTAGTCCAAAAGGTGCTGTGCCTTTTTTACTTTCGCATGCCGGTTCCCATAGCCGACTGCCATGTCAACATATGCCCATTCATCAAGATCATGTTTCAAAGACAGCCTGTAGTAGTAATCTCCCAACTCTTCCGGTGTTTTCTGCTTTTTCTTGCCAAATCCGAAGATTCCCATAATCCAACTCCCATCACAATGATTGTGCAATTTTCAATTCTCCAACAATACAACATGAAGTAGTGAAGTTATTTTCTGTGTTTCACTACTTCCAATTTGTTGACTTTATTATAATTTTACAGGTCTGATTATTCAATCTGAATCCATGGCAGATTTATGTAACTGTACTTTATTTCTTCTGGTTTGGATTGTATCTGAGTATAAAAAAAGTCGGAGTGACGGGATTCGAACCCACGACCTCTTCGTCCCGAACGAAGCGCGCTACCAAACTGCGCCACACTCCGAATACCTTTGCGCATCAATGATTATAACACGACAAAGACAAAAATCTATATCTAATTTTATACTGGCTTAACTAAGGTCGAACGCATACATGCGTATCATATGGTCAGTATCTTCTTCCTGCACCATGCACAAGTACTTCCATCCATACCGTTCATAAAAAGAAGTGTGTTCTGTGATGAGGTAGAGGTGCATGTACTTATAGGAATGCATATCTTCAATAGCAATGTCCAACAGTTTCTTTGCAATACCTTTGTTGCGATAATCCTGTTCTACATACAGCGCACAAAGATTTGGTGTTAAGTCCTTGCGGTTATGAAAGTCATTGGCTATGACACCAGCACCACCGATGATTGTATTGTTCTGCAGGGCAACATACCATTGGGGAATCGTATTTCCCACTATGCATTCCTCTATGCTTTGTGCATAGGAGGCAGTATCGATGTGCCATTTATCATGAAACCACGCTGCAGTTTCATACTTCAATTCTTTGTGTTCTCTCAATTTCACAATTTCTATCATAATCACCGATAATAGTGTCACAAGTGACGAATCCGTACAAGATGATATACTGGTTAAGTATGTTTGAAGTAACTGTGAATAACTTTAAGGAAATACTGGAATGTGAAGAACCGGTACTCTTGTTTTTCCACTCTGCCTGGTGCACGGGATGCGGACCAGAGATGGAAGTTCTTGTCCGAATGGAAAAGGAATATGCTGGTGTTTTGTTTGCCATGGTGGATGCGGACAAAGAAGTAGAAATCAATACGTTATTGCGTGTCTATCATCTGCCGGCATTGTTTTTGTTTCATCATGGGAAGGTGCTGGACTACCGCAGTGGTTTCCAGAGTGATAGTGCAGTGCGGGAAATGTTAGAAAAAACTGATTCCTTTGGGGGAATCAGTTGAAGTTGTATGCTGTGACAATTGGCTTTCTGTTTGTTGTTTTATCCATGTAGTATTCATAGAAGCATAATCCAAGGAAACTGCCGGAAATGTTATAGACATTGTCATAGCCATGTGCCTGCAGGGCAAGTACGGCATTATAGCTTCTTTGTCCTGTACGGCAATGGACATAGACTGGTCTGTCTTTTGGCACTTCGGCCATTCTTTGTCTTAACTGGCTGAGAGGAATGTTGATGGCATTGACGATATGTCCTGCTTCATATTCCATTTCTTCCCGTACATCGAGGATATATGCTCCTTCTTCGACAAGCTTTCTGACATCGCTTACCTTTACCTGCCGGTATGCTTTTTCCATCAGGTTGGCTGCACTCATACCTGCAAAGTTTGTGGCTTCCCGGGCTGTGGAGAATGGTGGAGCATAGCAGAGTTCCAGGTCCATAAGATCATAGATAGTTCCATGGAAGTGGAGCACTGTTGCGGCAATGTCTGCTTTCTTTGCGGCATCCCCTTTGGATACTGCCTGTACACCAAGTACCAATCCATCGGGTATGCGATAGATGAGTTTGTAGTGCATTGGTACAGCTTCCGGCATGATGGAAACCCTGTCCTGTGGTATGACATAGACAGAGTCATAGGGAATGCCTTCTCTTTCACACATCGCTGCGGTAAGACCTGTAGCTGCCGCATTGTAGTCAAAGACTTTGATACAGTTGGAACCAATAAAACCGGTATTGTGCACAGGACGGTTCATGATGTGGTCCGCAAGGGTTCTTGCTTCTTTCTGGGCAGGACCAGCAAGGGCAAGCATCATCGGTTTGCTGGTCAAAGCATTGAACACTTCCACCGCATCACCTGCCGCATAGATATCTGTATCACTTGTCCTGTAGTTGGCATCCACAATGATGGCACCACGTCCATTGAGTTCTAATCCTGCATCTTTGGCAAGCTTTGTATCTGGCCGCACACCAACAGCCATGATCACGGCATCAGAACGGATCACTTTGCCAGAAGAAAGGTGCAGGTTGTTGTGGTCAAAGGACATGAGCTTGTCATTTGTGATGACATTGACACCATGGTCGATCATTTCTTTCTGTAAGATCTGTACCATGTCATAGTCAAAGGTATTGAGAATCTGTGGTAATGCTTCAATGACGGTGACTTTGTAACCTGCTTCCTTCAGGTTGACCGCAGCTTCAATACCGATGAAACCTCCTCCGATGATGGACACATTTTCTGCCTTCTTTTCTTTGAGGAAACGGTAGAGGGATACCGTATCATCTACTGTTTTCAATGTGAATACATCTGCTGTTTCAATGCCTTCTACCGGTGGTACAAAGGCATTGGCACCTGTTGCAAGTACGAGTTTGTCATAGTTTTCTTCATAGGTGCCATCTTTGGATTGGATGGTAATGGTTTTGTCCTTGCGGTTGATGGAAACAACATCCTGGTTTACGCGCACAATGATGTTATAGCGCGTAAGGAATTGTTCGGGGTTCATCATGATGAGCTTTTCATCACTATCTACCGTGTCACTGAGTCTGTAAGGTAATGAACAATTGGAATAGGAAACATAAGGACCTTTGTCAAAAATGATGATTTCTGCTTCCTCATCCAGTCTTCTTAAACGGGCTGCTGCACCAGCACCTGCAGCTACACCACCAACAATGAGAATTTTCATAACAACCTCCGTGTTCTTTAATCTGATTGTAATTGGCATGATTTGAGAGATCAATTCAAATGACCAGAAAAAAGACACCTGTTACAGGTGTCAGTTGAAGATATTGCCAATGGTGATGGAAGGATCAAGGCTTAAGACAACATTATTAATGTAGTCATTATAGATGGATTGGTATCCTGGCAGTACAGCATCGGTTAAAGAAGAGAAGGGGTAGACATGGACATTGGCATAGCCTGCATCGTGGTAGCTGTAGAGAAGGTCAGCTCTAGCATTTTCTATCTGTACTTCAACATTGTCACCATCGACGGTTTTGACAATGTCCACAACACCAGCCATACCGATGTTGTTTTCAAGTGCATCCTGTTCACTGACAAGGTTGCCCATGGCATAGTAACAGATGGTTTTTCCATCATTGATCCAGGAAACTGGCTGGATGACATGTGGGTGATTGCCAACAATGATATCTGCGCCGGCATCGGACATGGCTTTGGAAAGCTGTTCCTGTTCTGCATTGATTTCCATGGCGTATTCTGTACCCCAGTGGGCTGCGACAATGACAACATCTGCCATGGCGTCTGCCTGTCTGATCTGTTCTAACATTTCTTCCTGGCGGTTTGTGTAATAGACACCATCACCATAGATGTTGACCATCCATTCTTTGCCAGCAGGTGGCTGGATACCGTTACAGCCATATGTCCAGGAAAGGAAGGCATAGGTAATGCCGTTGACTTCACCAGTTTTGATCATGTCTGCTTCTTCGGGTGTACGGGCAGTACCGGCATGGATGACATTTTGTGTATCCCAGAATTCCAGGGAGGAGTTAATACCGGTTTCTGACATATCCAGGGAATGGTTTGTGGCAGTGGACACAAGGTCAAAGCCCATGTTTACCATATCTCTGCCAAATTCCTTTGGACCATTGAAAGCGGGATAACCACTCAGTCCTAATTCTGTACCACCAAGGATGGTTTCCTGGTTGTAGTAGGCAAGGTCATACTTTGCGGCGTGTCCTGCTATTTCTCCCATCATCGGTTCAAAGTTGTATTCTGTCGATCTTCCCCAGTCACTTGCATCAAGCCATATACCTTCATGAAGCAGGGCATCTCCTACCATAAACAAACTTGCCCGATAGACTTCAGGTTCACTGACTGGTTCTGTGGTTGGTGAAGGTGTTGAAACACCTGCTGTTACCTGATCAGTTTGCCTGTCAGTCAAAAGGTAAACACCAACTGCGACAAGGGAAAGTGCTGCAGCAGTGGATGTGATGATGGCGATGGTTTTGCGCATCCTGTTTTTATGTTCCATAAATCCCCCTCAATGCACAAACAATAGCATACTTCCCATTCTTCTTACAGTATTTCGGTGCACGGATTAGTCAACATTGACCTGTACATCCATCCATAGTGCATTGTTTTTCATCTCCACAAATGCATTGCCTGCCTCCTGGTCTTCTTTCAGCCAGTACATCAGCCATGCGGTGACATACCCATCTCCTTCATATAACATCTTTCCATGGTCAGCGTCTTTGCGTATGGCAGAATCAGCTGATTCCCATTCAGCCTTACAAAACCAATGACAAGTGTAGT
>CAJKOS010000006.1 GCA_905201565.1 uncultured Erysipelotrichaceae bacterium | reverse complement strand
ATAACATCCATGTTCCACTAAGGCCGATCCATCGCCTTGATGAAGATACAACAGGACTAGTGCTCTATTCCAAAGTACCTCTATTACAGCCATGGTTTGATGACCAGCTTGCCCAAAAGAAAATCGCAAGGGAATACCTTGCGATCGTCACCGGTAAACCAATACCGGTTGGAAAGAAGTTCACTTGTAACCGCCGCCTTGGTAAAGACCGCCACCATGCGGGTATGTACAGGGTTTCTTCCACCGGCAAAGAAGCATCCACCCATTTTGAATGCCTTGCCCAAAAGGATGGCTTTATGTTGATACGCTGTAAACTGGAGACAGGCAGAACACACCAGATCAGAGTCCATCTTTCCTATCTTGGTTACCCGATTGTCAACGACCCTCTCTATGGTCATCCTTCCCACAAATTCCAAAACATGGGACTATGGGCAGATACCCTTACGTTCCATGATCCTTTTTCCAACAAGAAACACCAGATTCATGACTTTGAAAGAAGCGATTATACCTTCTTTAACAAAGCAGGGATGTGATTCACATCCCTGCTGCTCAATCTATCAATCCAAAATGCTGTAAGGCATAAGCAATGCCATCATCATCAATATCACGTGTTACAAAGTCGGCAGCCGCTTTGACATCTTCACCACCATTGCCCATAGCTATGCCAATACCGGCATACTCCAGCATATCAATATCATTTTCCGCATCCCCAAAAGCCATGATTTCATCCTTCTCTATGCCTGTCTTTTCAAGGTATGTCAGTATACCCTTCATCTTGCCGGAATGCTTTGGCAATATATCAATGCCATATTGGTGCCAGCTCACCGCCTTGAGCGTTTCAAAACGGGACATCAATTGTATGCGCTCCTCTCTTGTAAGGAAGGCCGAAGCCAGGAAGATGTCATCCCCTTCATATTCACCAAGTGGTGGTACAGCTGTTGCTATGGCGGATTGTGTCTTCTTTACCCTTTCATCATAGAAATTGAGATACATCCTGTCCTTTTCTACAAGCAACAGAGGTATTTCTTTTTCGTTGAACACCTCAATCAGCTTTTCCTTATCCTTGCCGGTAATCGCATCTTCCGCAATCACTTCAAATTGTTCATTGAGAATCATCTGTCCATTGAGAAGGATATACCCATCAAATGGATACTGGATGACGGGGAGTTCCTGTATTTCCTGATAGCTTCTGCCACTGGAAATAATGGCAAGTATGCCCTTTTTTCGCAATGCTTCAACAGCCTCTAAGGCAGAAAGCGGAATGGCATTTGTCGTATGGGAAAACAATGTTCCATCTATATCGAAGAATACGGCACGGATTGTCATATGATCTCTAACCTTTCCAGCATATCAGCCACACCATCTTCGACACATGGTTTTGCGACAAGGTCCGCATGAGCCTGTACATCATCCTTGGCATTGCCAAGGGCTACACCGATCTTTGCCTTTTCAATCATCGGTGTATCATTCCCCGCATCGCCAAAGGCGATGACATTGTCCCATGTCATACCATACATCTTTAATACACTTTCCACCGCTACTGACTTATTGATGGACTTCAGGAATACATCATAGCCATTGCGGTAAGACCAGGCAAAGACAAGTTCATCAATTGTGCCAACAAATGGTTCAATATCCTTTTCATCACCGATGATGAATGTACCAAGCGGGTAACCATGTTCCAGATGATGTGTGCGATTTGCATCATCATTGATGATCTTCGCCTTCTCCTTTGGATCATCCCGGACATACCCATGGATGAAACGGTCATAGTTGGCATAGGTCACAATAGCATCTTCAAACTTGAAACCAAGTCCGATATTGTGATGGATACAGATATCGGTGATGGTTTCCATCGCTTCTTTGGACATCGGATGTTTTTCGATGATCGTACCATCTCTTTTGTTGAGACAGGCACCATTGATCGTACCGATGATATCCATCGGAAGGTCCTCAAAAAAGCTCTCCGGCAGTAATGTATAATGCCGTCCTGTACAGATCAAAAGCTTCCTCCCTGAGGCGATGACAGCCCGCAAAGCATCAGCTGTACGCCTTGATAAAGCATTGGCACCAGATGGTAATAATGTGTTATCGATGTCACATACGACAAGTCTGATATCATCCATGTTCATACTTTGTTTTCTCCCTGCTTTGTGCTAATATACATAAGCATGTGTGCCCGTAGCTCAATCGGATAGAGTGTCGGCCTCCGAAGCCGAAGGTTGTGGGTTCAATTCCCGTCGGGCACGCTTTTTTTATTTTGTCTCATCCACAAACCGCAACGTTGTGCGCTGTCCATCATGGGCAATCACAGTATTGGCAAATATTGCCTGCACTTCCTCACGATAAGCATCTGGAAATGGCATCGAAGGACTGTAGTGGGTCAGCCACAATTCTTTAACATCGTAGTCCCTTGCGATCATGGCGGTTTCCTGCATCATGCTGTGCTGGTTGAGCTTTGCCTTCTCCAGTTTTTCCATGTCTCCATACATGCCTTCGCCAATGAAAAGGTCGGCATGAATGACATGGTGGCGGATGGCATCCACAGGACGGGTATCCGTACTGTACACAACCCGTAATCCCTTCCTTGCTTCACCTAGCACCATGTCCGGGGTATAGGTAACACCTTCCCATTCCACCGTTTCCCCTTTTTGTAACCTGCCCCAGCATTTGAGCGGCACATTGTTTGCCTTTGCCTTTTCGGTATCAAACCTCGGTGCACGGGCAAGGTCAAAACAATAGGAATAACAAGGTACACTGTGGCGGACCGCAAAGGCAGTCACGTGGATATCATCGACCACAAACTGTTCTTCCCTCTCCGTGTATTCATAGAGCTGTATTTCAAATGGTACAAAGCGTGCCACAAGAAATACCCCCTGCATCACATCACGTAGACCCTTAGGTCCACAAATCATAACCGGTTCGGTACGGTCAGCCTTGGCCATGGACAACAGCAGTCCTGGAAGTCCTGCCGTATGATCCGCATGGTAGTGGGTCAATAGAATGGTATCGATATGTTTGACAGAGAAACCCTGTTTATGCAGGGAAATCTGTGTTCCTTCTCCACAGTCGATGAGCAACTGTCTGCCATTCCAGCGGATGAGGCAGGATGTCAGCCATCTCTCTGGAAGTGGCACAGTCCCTCCTGTTCCAAGCAGACAGATATCGAGCATACGTAATCCTTTCTGTTACACATAAGCCCTGTCAACTGGCAGGGCTTATTTCATTTTATATGTTTTTCATAATTTCCGAAAGTCTTGGCATCAATTGCTGTTTACGCGAAATGATACCTGAATCAAATCCGGAATTGTCATCAAATCTCGTCTCAAGGATATCGCTGAGCACATAGGACATCGGTCCATCATAGATAAACATCGAACCTTCACCCATCACATCGGTAAACAACATGACAAGCAGATCGAGGTTCTTCGAAGCCTGTTCATTCTTGAGATATTCCTTGAACTCGGGAAGAATCTTCTGTACCTCTTCCATGTGGGAGTAGTTTGTCTGACCGATGGCAAAGGTAAACTTGCCAATCTGGTATGTCTTGAGGTCTCTGTACAGAATATCTTCCGGTGTAGAATCGCTCAATGCAACACTTGCGCCAAGCATTTCCCTTGCATAGGCATTGACATCTTCAATACCAGCAATCTCCGCAAGCCAGCTTACCGTATCACGGTCCTGCTCTGTTGTAGTTGCACTCTTGAAGTTGAGGGTATCGGAAAGAATAGCGGACATGAGCAGTCCTGCCATATCACGGCTTGGCAGAATGTTATTTTCCTGATACATCGTGGCAATGATCGTACATGTGCAGCCCACCCTCTGGTTGCGGTAGAGAATCGGATGCTGGGTGGTGATACCACCAATATGGTGGTGATCAATAATCGCCAAGAGATCCGCATTGCCGATATTGTTTACGGTCTGGTTCATGGCACTGTGGTCAACAAGGACAAATTTCCGCTTGTTGTAGTTTCTTGTATGCCATCTGGAAATACCACCGACAATATTGCCCCTTGCGTCCAATACTGGATAAGAGCGCACACGGGACTTCATCATCTTTGCCGCAACATCTTCGACATATTCATCATCCTGGAAGGTGATGATCTTGTCCTTTGGTGTCATGACCTCAGATACTGAATAACTTTCGGTGATAACCCTTGCGACATTCATTGTATCGGTTTGAGTCTCGATGATGGCAACACCTTTTTCTGCAGCCTGTCTGCGGATATGTTCTGATACCTTCTGTCCACAGGTGATGACCATGCAGGCAACACCTTCATCGAGCAGTAACTGCTGCTTGTCACAAGAACTTGAAAGGATGGAAATGCCACCTTTGAGGTTGAACACCGCTGCTTCCCTGCCTTCCAGGGTGATGACATGGACTCTGCCATTGGAATGGAAGTGGCGGGGATGAACAAGAATCGTACCATTGATCGTATGGGCGATGTTTTCAAGCGAACAGGTGCTCATCAACTGTTCGAGGTCCGCATCCGGATGGATGCGCACTCTGGAAAGGTCACTGGTCGTGCATATACCGCACAGTTCTCCTTCCTTGTTTTTGACAAACAATGATCTGTTCTGTGTCTGCAACATGACATGCCATGCATGATGGACCGTCTCATCTTCATAGACGATGGTTTCCGGGTCAAGGTCAATGTCCTTGAGCATGGCTCTTGCGTCCGTCAATAACAATGGATTTTCCTGGTTGAACCGCTTGAGGATGAACTTCGTCTCTTCATTGAGCGGACCCTGACGGCAGGCAATCGCAGGTGAACCGGTACGGATCAACAGATCCGCATACGTAATGGCAGCGCATATCGAGTCGCTGTCTGGATGTTTATGTCCTATGACATAGATATTTTCGTTCATACCCCATCTCCTATATGATAATCGAAAAGATGTTTTCCTTTCGTCCCTCTGCTTCTGTCTTTTCTTCCAATCCATGTCCCACGATCATGCTGCCAATACATACATAGCCTTCCGGTACACCAACAGCTTCCCTGAGCTTTGCATAAGATGGATTGTTAAAGATGTTCTTTACGAAATAGATAATGCATGATGAGAGCCCGATTGCCTCAGCCGCATAGATCATATTTGCCATTGCCAGTGTTGTGTCCATGAGTGGTGCGATGGCATCTTTCTTTGCAAAGGCAATGATGAGTGCCGGTGCCCCATAACAATTGCCAGCAGGTTCCTGCAGGCTTTCTATCTCATGGATGATTTCCTGGTTTTCTATGATGACAAAAAACCATGGCTGCTCATTCATCGCACTTGCGGAAAGCCTCGCAGCTTTCTGTATAATACCGAGCTCTTCACCATTGAGCGGTGTATCCGCATAGCTGCGTACAGATCTGCGCTTGTAAATCATTTCCAGTTTGTCATTCATATCAATATGTCAGGATTTCATTTCCTGTTTCCGTAATCAGGATGGTGTGTTCCCACTGGGCGGAATCGCTGTGGTCTTTTGTATAGATGGTCCATTCATTATATGGATCGATGACCACGGCTGCCTTGCCGGCATTGATCATCGGTTCAATGGTGATGACCATACCAGGCACAAGCACCATACCGGTATGTGCCTTGCCAACATGAGAGACAAATGGATCTTCATGGAAGTCAACACCTACCCCATGACCACCAAGTTCTCTGACAACGGTGTAACCGCATTTTCTTGCATATTTACTGATGGCTGCGCCGATGTCTCCTACCGTAGCCCATGGCTTTGCGGCTTCAATACCGATTTCCAGGCACTTCTTTGTCTCTTCGACAAGTCTTCTTCTTTCTGCACTGACATTGCCGATCATGAACATGCGGCTTGCATCACCATAGTAGCCATCCACGATTGTCGTGCAGTCGACATTGATGATGTCACCATCATGTAAATGCCTGTGGCGGGCAGGAATGCCATGGCATACTTCATCATTGATGGATGTGCATACATTTTTCGGAAATCCCTCATAGCCAAGGCATGCGCATATGCCGCCATTTTCCTTCGTCACCCTTGCGACAATATCATCGATGTCCTGGGTGCTCATGCCGGCATGAATTTCTTTGGCTACCGCGTCGAGCACAAGGGTGTTCACCCTGCCTGCTTCCCGGATCCCGGCAATATGCGACGGTCTTTTGATCAGTTCTTCATCCGGCAGGATCATCCGCTTTTTACGGCACTCCTCCATCTTCTCAAGAATGTGTTCCTCAATTGGTTCACTTTGAAAATAACTCTGCTTGCGTTCTTCTATATTCATACTACCTCTTCTTATTTTGTTGTACTGCCAATTCCACCTGTGCGCTCTTCATCCACCGCATCATCTTCAGTGATGCCAAAGTGCACAAAGACAGCCTGCATGAAACCCTGTCCTTTTGTGATGACAGCGGTTTTGCCTTCATTGGTATCATTGGTGATTCTTGCAAAAATGTGTCCTTCATTATCCGCACCATAGTAGTCACTGTCAATAATACCTACCGTATTATTGAGCTGTAACCTGTACTTGAAACCAAGTGAACTGCGCGGAAATAACATCAGCACATAATCCTCTTTCATTTTAACACGAATTCCGGTTGGTATCAGAACCGTCTTTCCCGGTTCGAGCACAATATCGCACGGCGCCTTGAAATCATAACCGGCTGAGCCTCGTGTTGCCCGCTCTGGCAGCAGGAGTTCCTCATAAACACTTTCTGCTTCGCCTCTTTCTCCACCGCACTTTTCCAGCCAGTCCGCAACAAATTGTTCCTTGCTGACCTTTTCAAACTTCGCAACTCTTTCCATATCATTCCTCTTTCAATTCCTTCATCCACCAATAGACAAAATCTGCCATTGCCTTTTCAAATGGATACAGTGTCAATGTTGTCGTCTCGCCAAACAGCTGATGATCCGGATACAGATTTTCATGGATCAGCCTCGCCACAACACCCTTTGTATCAAGGCTCTTTGTAAACTGGGCAAGCTGCTGTACATTGAGGGTTGGCTTATAGACATAGTCTTCCTTCCACGTATCCGCAAATGTTGTCAGGATCACATCCCTTGCTTCTTTCAATGTATAGATGTGTTCCTCATCACAATCACACAAATCCATCAAAGCATCCATCATGCCATCAAAATAGTCCTGTTCGCTCAACACCGGTAGATGCATTCTTTCCTTCAATCGCCTTGTGATATATTCATCCGAACGGAACTGTTCGTTGATGTTAGAGGCAAGCTTGATGCGTGTTTCCAGCTTTTCCACTTCCACATACCACTTCATAAAGAACCGGGGTCTTGCATAGCGTTCAAATGTATACTTGAACCCACTATACTTGCCATACATCTTCCAGGCATCATTGTAGCCAAGGATGCGAAGATGGCTGATCTTCTCTTTGGAAAAATCCAGAAAGTCACCTGGATCACTATGCGGGAAAAGATAGCGGATGTTGGAACGGGTGAGGTAATGGGGATGGTATGGCACAGCGGAAAGATCAATCACCACCGCTTCATCTGCCCCAAGCCGCAAGGCAAAGTCCACTGGCACATTGTCAAAGTAGCCACCATCCACATAGCTTACCCCATCAATTTCCGCTGCCGGGAAGGCAGGATAGGCACTGCAGGAGGCAAGTATCCATTCCTCTGGATGCACATGCATCATATCCTTTGTGACATAGACACCTGCATGTCCCTTCTCCCTTAATGTAATACAGCCAAAGTCGGTATGGGAAGAGAAGAACTTCTCCGCATCAAAAAGATCATGGATATTCTTTTTAAGAGGACTGATATCCACACCCTTATCGCGTACCACCTGCATCAATGTCTTCCCGATTTCCTTTCTTTCCTCTATCAGTTCATTCAGGCTGAGATTCAATGGCAATGTACCATTGAAGATTTCTTCTTTTGCAAGACGTTCATATATTCCCTGCAGGTAGTCATAATCCTTCTGTACAACAAGAGCCGCATGCATAGCACCAACTGAAGTACCAGTCACAATATCCCAGTCATCCATGCCCATTTCACATAAGGCACGGATTGCGCCTGCCTGATAGGCACCTTTTGTCCCACCACCTGCCAATACCAATGCTTTCTTCATACCCACTATTGTACCATTGACAAAGACTTGCTGCATGCCATGTGATTGTGCTCACTTGCCTAAATAATGCTATAATATTGCATTGCACGGAGGAATTACCGTCAACTACCCGCCACCTACGTCACAGGCTTAGAGATGGGGGCTTGAAAAAGTCCGGTTGATCAGACTAAGCACTCAGTGTGCTACGTTAAGCAGGAATATACAGGCACCGGCGGATTTTCTACCTGGTCCTTTGCACTGCGGATAGTGATTAAACAGCTCTGACGGGAAGGAGCAGTGTTGCTGTCAAAAACCCTGCATTAACATTGTCGAAGGTAGCATAACTCTGACATACAGGAGGTACTAAATACATGGTGTATGTACTAAACATCGAGGGCAAACCACTTATGCCTTGCATTCCAGCTAAAGCAAGACATCTGCTAAAAGATGGCAAAGCAAAGGTTGTCAAAAGAGAGCCTTTTACAATCCAGTTGTTGTTTGTGTGTGATAATATCACACAGCCTGTAACGTTGGGCATAGATGCCGGCAGCAGGCATATTGGCATATCGGCCAGCACAGAAAAGAAAGAACTTTATGCAGCTGATGTGGAATTGAGAAATGATATTGTTGAACTGATAGCGACCAGAAGACAATACCGCAGGACACGCCGCAGCAGACTCCGCTATCGCAAGCCACGGTTTAATAACCGTAAGAAAGGCGATGGATGGGTATCTCCTTCAATAGAGCAGAAAATACAGTGTCATCTTAAGGTAGTTGCAGATGTGCATAAGATACTGCCGATTACGAAGATTGTAGTCGAAACTGCAAGCTTTGATATGCAGAAGATAGTGAATCCTGCTATAGAGGGTGAACAATATCAGGAAGGTCCACAGCTTGGCTTCTGGAATACCAGAAAGTATGTGTTATGGAGAGATAACTATACATGCCAGCACTGTAAAGGAAAGTCGAAAGATCCTGTATTGGAAGTTCACCACATAGAGAGCAGAAAGACAGGAGGCAATTCACCAGGCAATCTGGTAACACTGTGCAGAACCTGCCACGAGAAGCATCATAGAGAAGGAATGCCACTGCATATCGAAAGAGGCAAATCCATGAGAGATGGAGCCTTTATGGGTATCATGCGATGGACTTTCTATAACAGGCTCAAAGAGATATATACTGATGTGCATATGACATTTGGATATATCACCAAGAATACCCGCATAACAAAAGGATTGCCAAAAGAGCATTGCATAGATGCTTACTGCATAGCAGGAAACCTGAATGCAGAGCGAACAGACAGTTACTACTACCTGAAAAAGATCAGATGTCATAACAGACAGATCCATAAGGTAAATCTATTAAAAGGCGGTAGAAAGAAGCTGAACCAGGCACCATATAACGTTTTGGGATTCAGACTGTTTGATAAGGTCAGATTGGGCAAGGAAGAGTGCTTCATATTTGGCAGACGATCCAGTGGATATTATGATGTGAGAAAGCTTGATGGTACAAGAGTTCACAATGCCATAAGCTTCAGAAAACTGAAATTAATAGAACAACGTAAAGGATATTTACAAGAGAGGAGGCAAGCGGCATTCCTATCCACCCTATAGAGGATGGGGGATCCTGCCGCAATATTGATGAAATTAAATGTAGCAGTATTCTTCGGCGGTGAATCCGTTGAGCACGAAGTATCCATCATCTCTGCAGAGCAGGCAATTGCCGCTCTTGACAGAGAAAAATATAATGTCATTCCGATTTACATTGCCAAGGACAGAAAGATGTATATCTCCGAACTTCTAGAAGATGTGCGCAACTTCAAAGATCTGAAGGAGCTTGTTTCCAAATGCACACAGGTCACCCTTGCCCATGTGGATAACAAGGTTGTCATTCTGCCGGTGAAAACAACATTGTTTGGCAAGAAGGAACTTGGCACAATCGATGTTGCCATTCCGGTCATGCATGGCACAAATGGTGAAGATGGCACCATCCAGGGATATCTAGAAATGATGAAGATCCCGTATGCCGGATGTGACCTCTATGGTGCGGCAGTTGGTCAGGACAAGGTATTGCAGAAGAACATTCTCCATGACAATGGTCTGCCGATCACCGACTGGTTCTATGTCTATGGTGAAGAGATGGATGAACACCAGGATGAAATCCTTGCCAGAGTGCACAAGCTCATCTATCCGGTCATCCTCAAACCTGCCCGTACCGGTTCTTCCATCGGTATTTCCATCGCCCATAACGATGAGGAATATCTTGAATGTTTTGAAAACACAAGACAGTTTGATGAAAAGGTCATCACTGAAAAAGTGGTCAAACCAATGCGTGAGATCAACTGCTCCGTACTGGGTGATACCATCCACGCGGAAGCTTCGGTACTTGAAGAAGTCACAAAGCAGACAGACAGCGATAACATGCTGAGCTTTGCGGACAAGTACATGGGCAACGGTAAAGGTGCAAAGGGCGCAAAGTCCTCTGGTTCCAAAGGTATGGCTTCTACAGCCCGCATCGTTCCAGCACCATTAAGCGAAGCAGAAACAGCAACCATCCAGAAATATGCCCTGGAGACATTCAAGGTACTTGGATGTGCAGGTGTATGCCGTATTGACTTCCTGATGGATGCGGAAACAAAGCGCATCTATGTCAATGAAATCAACACCATCCCAGGTTCACTTGCCTTCTACCTCTGGCAGGAAATGGGTGTTTCCTTCACAGAACTCATGGACCGCCTTGTCGATCAGGCACTTGCCCGTGAGCGCAGAAGAAGCCGCATGACATTCTCCAATGATACAAACCTCTTGGCGAACTATTCAGAGAATGGTCTCAAAGGTGCCAAGGGTACAAAACACTGAACACGGAAATTCCGTGTTTTTTTGTTATAATGGGTAAAGAAAGAGAAGGTAAAAAACTATGTCAACACCACATAATGAAGCAAAACGTGGCGATATCGCCAAAACCGTACTGATGCCGGGTGATCCGCTCCGCGCAAAATTCATCGCAGAAACATTCCTTGAGAATGCAAAGCTTGTGAACAATGTCCGCGGCATTGGCGGCTATACCGGTACATATAAAGGAAAGCCGGTCTCCGTCATGGCAAGTGGTATGGGTATGCCATCCATCGGTATTTATTCCTATGAACTGTTCAAGGAATATGATGTTGATAACATCATCCGTGTCGGTTCTACCGGTGCCTATGTCAAGGAATTGAAACTGTATGATGTCATCCTTGCGACAGCTGCGTATTCCGAAAGCACCTATGCAAAGGTACAGTGTGGCTATGAAGGCGATACGATCGAACCAAGTGCCACATTGAATGACAAATTGAGAAAAGCTGCAGAGGCATTGAACATTCCCCTACATGAAGGCACCATCCATTCTTCGGATGTCTTCTACCATGAAGGAAATGAATATCTCAAAGATGTTGTCGATAACAGACACTGCATTGCAGTAGAGATGGAAAGCTTTGCATTGTTTGCGAATGCGAAGACACTTGGCAAAAATGCCGCAACACTGCTCACCGTATCCGACAGTTTCGTCTATCCGGAAGAAACAACACCGGAAGAAAGAGAAACTTCTTTCACAAGCATGATGAAAATTGCCCTGGAAACGGCAATTGGTGAATAATGTGTTTCCGTTACCTCTAAAAAGCGGTACAATGAATACAGTTATTTGACCTGCATACAGGAGGAGATCATTATGCTGAGAATAGGAATGCTTACCAGCGGCGGCGACTGCCAGGCGCTGAACGCAGCCATGCGCGGTGTATTCAAGGGCGTTATGGCGAATGCCAAAGAACCGGTAGAGTTCTATGGTTTTGAAGATGGTTACAAGGGACTCATCAATTCGAGATTCAGACTGCTGACAGAAGAAGACTTTTCCAACATTCTGACAGTTGGTGGAACAATTCTTGGAACATCCCGTACACCATTCAAACAGATTCATGACCCATTACCAGATGGACGTGACAAAGTCGAATGCATGAAGGAGACTTATCTCAAACTGCAGCTTGACTGCCTTGTCATGCTCGGTGGCAATGGTTCCACAAAGACCGCAAACCTTCTTTCTGAAGAAGGACTCAATGTCATCACATTGCCAAAGACCATCGACAATGACCTCTGGGGAACAGATATGACATTCGGTTTCCAGAGTGCTGTCGACATCGCTACACGATGCATCGATGAAATTCACACAACCGCAAACTCCCATGGTCGTGTATTCATCGTCGAAGTCATGGGACACAAGGTTGGCTGGCTGCCACTCAATGCCGGTATTGCCGGTGGTGCAGACATCATCCTGATTCCGGAAATTCCATATGAACTCGACAAGATCCTCGATGTCATTGAAGAACGTGACAGACAGGGCAAGCGCTTCACCATCATCGCAGTGGCTGAAGGTGCTATTTCCAAACAGGATGCACAGCTCACAAAGAAGGAATACAAGAAGAAGCTTGAGAACTACACCTTCCCTTCTGTTTCCTATGAACTGGCAGACCAGATCACAAAGGCTACAGGCCGTGAAGTACGCGTCACCGTACCTGGACACATCCAGCGTGGTGGTACACCGGTTGCCTATGACAGAGTCTTCTCTTCAAGACTTGGTGCAGAAGCCGCAAAGCTCATCCTCAAGAAGCAGTTTGGTGTCATGGTTGCTTACAAGAACCGTGAGATGACAACTGTTCCACTTGCAGAAGTTGCTGGCAAGCTCAAGACACTTGATCCAGAGGCAGAGATCATCAAAGAAGCAAAGTTCATCGGTATTTCCTTCGGTGACTAAGTTCAGGCAGCACAGATCATGTGCTGCTTTTCTTATACCCAAAACAAAAGGTATGCCATA
This sequence comes from uncultured Erysipelotrichaceae bacterium, assembly GCA_905201565.1. GTDB lineage: Bacteria > Bacillota_I > Bacilli_A > Erysipelotrichales > Erysipelotrichaceae > Bulleidia. The sequence goes on along the minus strand of CAJKOS010000006.1, from coordinate 20,146 downwards.
GCCATACCTTCTTCATCATTCTATAATGCGATGCTTTCCCGTCAGAAACTCAGGAAGTTCATCCGTATCATCATTGTTGTGGTAACCATCTTTCTGCCAGGAAGTATAGACATCAAGGAAATCACCCTTCTCTTCTTCAACAGGTTCTTCCTCCTTTGTCACTTCTTCTTCCTCTTCAGCTGGTTCATCAGGAACTTCCTCTTCTGTTAGTTCCTCTTTCTCTGTTTCAAGAGGTTCCTCAGTTTCCGTTACCTCTTCGCTCTCTGCAACTTCTTCAAGTTCCTCTTCAATGACATAGGCACCTTCATCTGTCTCTTCAACTTCTGCCGTCTCCACTTCTTCCTCTTCTACAGGTGGATATGGTTCACGGCATTCTTCCTCAGTTCTCGTCAGGCGGATTGCCATGTACTGACGGGCTGGCAGTTCAATGGAGAAGGAACCTTCATGAACACCTGCATCTTCAATGGTCATGTTCCATGTGTCGATGACTTCCGCGTGGAAGTGAACACCTTCAGGCATATGGAATGGCCTTGAAGAAGGACGCATGAAGCTGAAATAGTATACATAGACAGATTTGACTGGTTCGAACCATTCTTTTTCCGGCACAGCGGTAACACAATCCCATTCAGAACCATCAAAGGCAATTTCACCAGATGGGAAAAAAGCCATCACTTCTTTCAAGAAGTTCATCCGCTTTGCACTTTCGCCATGTAACGTACCACCATGGCTCCACCAGATGATGCCATCATCAGAAAGGTATGTTTCACTATGTCCTGGATAGCCACCTCGCATTGCGGTTTCCCACATTCTTCTGACCATTTCTTCACCAGTGATGTTACCCCAGCCTAATGGAAGATTGCCTTCATAGGCAATTTCATCCATGACAACTGGTTTGTTGTACCTCGTTTTGAATTCATCCGTCAGCTCTGCACTCTTATAGAGATCTACACGCTGCACTGAACAATGGGTAATCCATGGACGGCTGTGGTCATACATCAATCGGCAGTTATGGGTGGAACGCAGATGCTGGTAAGGATCATCTCTCAGCAACAGCTCTCCAAAATGTTCCCAATCTTCATTTGTCTTAGCCTTCATGAGGTCATATTCATTGGCAAGTGACCACCAGACATTAGCATAGGCAGAGAAGCGGTTGATGATGTAATGGTAGTAAAGATCATCTGCTTCACGTGGCATACAGGAGAAACCCCATCTGTCATATGGATGCATGATGATAAGATCTGCTTCTATACCACGTTTGCCAAGTTCTTCGATACAGGTTTCAATGTTCTGGAAGTAGGCAGGATTGAACCGGGTGAAGTCCCAGTCATTGCCTTCTGTTTTGCCTGTATAGGAAGCGAAGTTCTCTTCATTGAGAACAGACGCATCCATCGGTGTTCCTTCATATGGGAAACATGATGGGTCCTTGAAATTATACACATAGTGCTTCGGGAAGATGCAGAAACGGATCTTGTTAAAGCCTGCTTCTTCCAGTGACCGCAATGTTTCCTGCTTTGTTTCCTCATCCTGCAGATGCCATACATAACATGTTGTACCAACCGATACATATGGTGTGCCATCCGCATAGGCAAAGTGTGTTGTATCCACAACCCTGACCGGTCCATGGCTTCCTTCTTCTGCTTTGTCGACAAAGAATCTTCCACTCAGTGGTCCATCCAGAAATGTACCGCTGATCACAAAGGAGTGCATACCCTCTTCCATGGGCATAAAGCGAATCTTGTAAATGCCTTCGCCATCATAAAAGCCTTTGACCGTCCGGTTTTCTCTGTTTGAAGAGAATACACCTTTGAGACTTTGTTCGGTAAATGGATTGCCTGAGGATGGTCCTTTGATCGCAACCTCAAACATACTGTAGCGTGTGCATGAATCCGGATATCTGATTTCCATAATTCAATCCCCCTCTTCCGCTTTATTGGCAGTCGTGATTTTTGGCAGACTCCAGCGGTAGTGTGCCGCAAGAAGTCTGATACAAATAATCAGAACGCTTCCTCCATAAATCGCAATATTGCTTTCCCCATAAAGAAACAGCACATAGGAAACTATCCCACCGATGATGCTCGCAAGGGCATAAACATACTTGCGGAACACCTCAGGCTGTTCATGTAACATCATATCTCTCAGCACGCCACCACCAATACCGGTGACCATGCCGGAAAAAACACAGAGAAATCCATTGTCCATGCCATGCAGTTCAATTACGGTATGCATGCCCATGGTTGTAAATATACCAAGTCCTATCGCATCACCAAGGGAAAGCATAAAGGCATATCGGGAGAAGGAAAGGTGTGCTTTCCTGGTATAGCGGAAATACGCATACAGGAAGACAACAAGAGAAGTAATCCCTGCGGTGAGGACATAGACAGGATGTACAAAAGCGGATGGTGGGAATGAGCCGGCGATAATGTCCCGCATCACCCCTCCTGCTGTAGCAGTGATGATGCCAAGGGATATTACCCCGAAGAGATCCATTTTGTTTTTGACTGCTTTCAATGCACCACTGATTGCAAAGGCAATCGTACCTATCATTTCAAATATCGTAAAGTGATCCATAAAAAAATCATTTCCCATATCTATTGTAATGGAAAATGACTTTTCTGTTTCACACAATTTTCACAAGAGAGAAAACTTTGTACAAATCAAACACAAAATCACTTCTTCTTGTACCAGTTCATTCCAACAATACCAACAAGCAGAACAAAGAGCACACCAGCAGCACCATAGAAGATATTGACCTTTTTCTCATTCCGCACATCTTCCATGTCCTGTACTGCCTCTTTCTCCCTGACAGGGGCATACTGCTTTGCCTCAATGGTCACTATTGGCAATGTCTCTGGTACGGTTAGTGGTGTTGTATAGACAATATCCGTCTTCATCCTTTCATACCCATCTGGTGCTTTGTCCTGATGGATGATGTAGGCACCCCCGGCAAGCAGCTTTGCCTGTATTGCATAGTCCTCACTGCCACTGATCCATTCTTCCAATACATTACCCGCTTCATCCTTCAAGGAGAAAGCGGCACCCTGTACTGGCTGTTCATGTTCATCCAGAAAACGGATGGAAAACGATACCGGTACTGGAGAAAGAGATTCTTCGGCATAAGGGGAAACAAGATCCACCCTGCGTATCTCACCACTTTCATAAAAACCTGCACCACCCATTTCCTTCATGTAGTATGTGCCCTCAGGCATGCGCAGCCTTTCTGTACCACTTTCATCCATGTGCACCTGTGCAACAAGACCATCCACATCATATGCCGGATACATACATGTTTCATCCGTATAGAGCACTGCCCCGGCATTTTCTGCACCATGCAATGTCAGTATCGTATACGGATGCAATGCAAGGTAGTGTGATAGCTCTTCCTCTGGTTTTTCTCCCATGGTAGAAAACTTCACTTCCTCCCCGTTCAGATAACCGGATAGCGGAGCTGCCTGACGCAGGGCATACACCCTGCCACGCTTTAACACAAATTCCTTTTCTCCCTGCCATCTCTCGACTACTTCTCCTTCTTCCAGCAGTTCCAGCTGTACTTCTGAAACTGTCGTATCCGAATCTTTTGCGCCTAGAACCGCACGCACTTCAGAAGAAGGAATGACCTTTGAAACATTGCCATACACATCCAGTTTCATTACCGCATTCTCCCGGTAGTATGTCTCACCAAAACCTGTCTGCTTGAGGAAATATGTACCTGGTAACAGCCTGTAGCTGCCAGAAGGTATATCTTCCATATCCACTACAGGCATCGTACATGCCTCATCCTGATAGAGGTTGAAGCGTGCATCTTTGTCACTGGTTTCCAAAGTCAATGTCACATTTGTCACCACCGGTACATCTACCACAAAAGACGCACTATCCTGCATGGTCAGCTTCACCCTTTCATCCATATGGACGGTATCGGTTTCCAATACCTCAAACCAGTATGTCCTTCCAGCCATAAGACCATTGACCTTGGCGTAATCACCATCGGTTTCCACCCTTGTCACTTCCTGACCGGTATCATCTTTTACAACGACCGTACCAGAAAGGTATGTGTTCTGGTACTTGTCAAACATGCGCACCTGTACGGTAAACAGTTCTGGCTGCAGCACAATCACCGTTCCATCATTTGCACTGCCTGTATCAATCTCCATGTCTTTCAGATCATACCCATCATGCAGTGCTTCCCCACGCAAGGTGTAAGTACTTTCCCGCAATCCATAGAGGATATGTTCCTTGCCATCGGCCGCAAAAGATGCAGTTTCCTCACCATCATGATAGACATGAATGATATAGGGAGATTCCTCCATCTGCACCACAAACTTCACCCGTTCCATCGGCAATGTCTCTTCCATGTATTGAAACATGGATGGATCAATTTCCAGTTTGTACATTGTTCTGTTTTCATAGTACATCTCATCGATCTCTTCAATGCGATACCAGTATGTCCCTGCATCAAGATAGATCGGTTCATCCAGTTGGTAGTATCCATCTTCCCTCAGTGGTTGTTCTCCCACCTCATCTTTGTAAATCATGATACCTGCACCGCTATCTTCTTCACCCTTGAACAAGAGAACCGTCCTTCTTTCATAGAAGAGGTCAAGCTTCAACTCTTCCTCTGGTTTCTGTAAAGGTACTTCAATCGTGACATTCCCTTGCAATGCATATTCTTCAGGGATGTCAGATTCCCGCAGCACATATGTCTTTCCAGCAGAAAGGTATGGACCAATATCAAGGCTCTCCTCAATGGTCAATTCAGTAACACTACCTTCTTCATCCACCAGTTCATAGACGCATTCCCCCATCTCACCATCTGATAGAAGTGTGATGACATAGTGGATGGACTCTGACACAATTTCCATGTCCTCTTTGATTTCTACCGGCACATCATTTGGGTAGTAACCATCCTTTGTGTCAGTTTCCAACAACCACTTTCCTGCATAGGCTTCCGGGATCATCAGTTTCCCTTCTTCGCTGAGAAGCACTACCGGTTCATCCTCTTCATATACCGGTTGTTCACAAGCTTCATCTTCATAGATGGTGTACGTCACACCACCAGATACTTCAACTTCAAATACTTCAACATCTGTTTCCTGCATACTGAACAGCAGCAGTCCTGCAAGCAACGCCTTACGCATAGGAACTCTCTCCTTTCATGTGCAGGTGGTCTACAACCACCTCAAACAGGCAGGTGTCTATCGCTAAAGCCATGGTGCTTTCATCCATGTCCAGTTCCCTTGCGACCTCTTCTGGTTTCTGTTTCAGACAGAGTACCCGCAAGAGGAGGTCACGCATCCTGCCACCACAGTTTTCCTCCACCTCATCGAGAAGGGCTTCGGTGCGCGCTAATGTCTTCTCAAGTCTTCTTCTCTCCTTCCTGAGCTTTGCACTTTCACCTCCTCTTTGAACCTTCTCTTCGAGAAGGCGCAATCGTGCCAGGGACAAGCCATATGTGTGGCAGTCCGCTTTCATCTGCTGCATCTTTCTTTCACAACTCTGCATACAATTCTCCTTCCGGCAAATTTGCCTTACACTTTCTTTATTGCAGTAATCCTCAATATTCCTCACATTTTTTTAAAAATTATTTCTGCTTTGATGCTAAAATGGAACGCGTTGGAGATTTGTGCATATGAATAAAGCTTTTGATTCAGAAAAATATTTAAATCTGCAGAGAGATAAAATCCTTGAGCGCATCGGTATGTTCGATGGAAAACTGTACATGGAATTCGGCGGAAAGATGTTCGAAGACTTCCATGCGGCACGTGTCCTTCCCGGCTATGAACCAAATAACAAGATCAGACTGTTAACAGAACTGAAAGATCAGGTTGAACTCATCATCTGTATCAATGCCAATGACATTGAACAGGCAAAGGCAAGAGGAGACCTTGGCATCGGTTATGACCAGGAAGTGTTCAGACTGCTCGATGCCTTCAATGAACTCGATCTGTATTGCCATAATGTTGTCATCACCCAGTATGCTAACCAGCCAGGTGTCAGCATCTTCAAAAAGACACTGGAAGAAGCAGGTGTTGCCTGTGTCTTCCACTATCCGATTGCCGGTTATCCTACCGATGTTGACCACATCGTTTCTGAAGAAGGTCTTGGCAGAAATGAATATGCGGAAACAACCCGCAACCTCGTTGTGGTGACCGCACCAGGTCCTGGTTCTGGCAAGATGGCTACCTGCCTTTCCCAGATGTACCACGACTACCAGCATGGCATTAAAGCAGGGTATGCGAAGTTTGAAACATTCCCGGTATGGAACCTTCCGCTCCAGCATCCGGTCAACCTTGCCTATGAAGCCGCAACCGCTGATCTCAACGACATCAATATGATTGACCAGTATCATCTGGAAGCCTATGGTGAAGTTGCCATCAACTACAACCGCGATATTGAAATCTTCCCGGTACTCAACCGCATCATTGAACGCATCATGCAGGAGTCACCTTACAAGTCACCTACCGATATGGGTGTCAACATGGTCGGTTACTGCATCGTCGATGATGAAGCAGCCCGTGCTGCAGCCAAGGAAGAAATCATCCGCCGCTACTTCAAGACATATTGTGAATACAAGATTGAAAAAGTATCCGAAAATGCAGTACATAAGATCAACCGCCTGATGAGTGAGTGTGGTATTACCCCATTAGACCGCAGGGTTGTGGAAGCTGCCCGCAATAAAGAAGCAGAAACTGGTGAACCGGCTATGGCTATTGAACTTCCAGATGGAAGAATTGTGACAGGCAAGACTTCTTCCCTGTTTGGACCTTCTTCTGCCGCATTGATCAATGCCCTTAAAACTATGGCAGGCATCAGCAAAGAAGCACTGCTCATCGATCCGGAAGAAGTCGTACCGATTCAAAACCTCAAAGTAAATGATCTCGGCAATCATAATCCGCGACTGCATTCCGATGAATTGCTTATCGCCCTTGCCATCACCGCAAAGAAAAACGAAAATGCCGCAAAGGCACTTGCCGAGCTTCGCTCACTGAAAGGTTCTGAAGCACACTGTACGGTGATGTTACCGCTGGAAGACGCAAGTATCTACCAGAGACTTGGCATCAATGTTACAATGGATCCCCGTTACCAACAGCAGAAACTGTATCATAAGCGCTAATATAAGGATGGTTCACAAGAACCATCTTTTTCAGTTTAGAAAAAAGCATGCGGTCTCATGCGGCACATTCCTGCAAAATGATGACTATACGGTTTTTAGAACTGTTACTTGATTACTTGTACTTCATTTCTTTTTTCGTGCTAGGATTTATCTATGAAAACAGAAGAACTAATACAGGCAGTACAGTATTATGAAGGTGATGTTTCAGGAAATGATCCATTGCTTGGCGATAACAAAGCATATATCACCCTTAATGCCTTGTTTTTCCCTGCTGTGGAAAACGAAGAAATCAAAGTTAGAGAAAACAAATTTCTCAATCCTGCTTTTATTTCCCGGAAAGAAGAAGTCTTACACATCATTCACAACCTTTTTGCAGCAATCCGGGAAACACCTTGTCCAAATGACATCATCACATACCGGGTAGAACGCCTCTATGACTTTCATTTATTAAAAACAGAAAGTCGTACAATCGCCTTTACCTCAACATCAAAAAATGGTTTTCTTGATGCTTATGGCGACAAGGAAGGCATCGTCCTTATGCGTTTTCATATTCCTCAAGGTTTACCATGTCTTGACATGGGCATATTTCTTCCTTCTTATGCAAAAGTGGATGAAGCAGAAATTCTTCTTCCCCCCTTCTTACAGCTTATCCTTGTTGAATGTGAAATGTCAGAACAGGAGAAGCAGATTAAAGACCGTCATGGCAATTCACCAGCTGGTATGTATGATATATGGATCACCGGGTATTCTGTTCCATCCATCAAAAACTGTCCGGGAAACAATGATCTGCAGGCTATGGCATTTCTCAATGCATTAAACAAGAAAAAACCTGTCCTTCCAGAAGAAAGACAGGCATATCTCACCTTCAAACAGCATATGCTGCATCATATCATCCAGGATTTTCAATGTCAGTTTCTGCCATGATGTCCTTTTCCCATCATGTCATGGATTTCCTGCATATCCATCTTTGCAAACTCCTCTTCACCGACCTCATCCTGCAGTGCTTTCCACGCCCGGTATCTGCCTATAGACATACCATGCGCATGCGCTTCTTCAACTTCTTCATGATTTTGCGAACAGTGAATATCTGATTCGTCAAGAGTAAGCGCCAAATACGAGCCATTAGGAGATATTCATTCACTATTATGATAAGACTTCAATTATTTCTGATCACCGGCAGTGTTGAACCGCCATGTGGCATGATGAGCACAGATGGGGAGTTTTTACATTTGATAACTTCATCAAATGTATCCTGCAGATTCCTTCTTCCTTTGATAAAGGTATCCGACACATCTATACCAGAACTCACAAGATAAAGATCAGCTTTTTTCTTTGCTTTGGCAAAGGAAACCGCCTTATGTCCGCCAAGGACAAAATGCTTTTGGATTTCACAGATCATTTCATCAGGACTGTGATATTTCTTCATCCACGTCTCAAATACTGGATTGCCATACCCTTCTCTGCAACCGCCCACAAGGATGATTGTCCCGCCTTCTTTGATTGCGTAAATAGCATTTGCCAATGCTTTCTGTGTCTGGTAGAGATTGCGGTCTTTAGGATAACCGCCATCTGCCACAACAACAATGTCATATTGATGCAAAATTGGACATGCATACATATTTTTGAGATCAAGCACAGCTTTGCGATGAGCTTCAGTCACATCTCCTGCATAGCAGCTGACAATTTCCTTTTCTGTATTCAATACAACATTGACGATGAAATCCACCTTTACCATGGAAGCTGCTTCTTCAATGTCTTCCCTGACAGGATTACCCCTGATCACGCCAGCCTGTGCCTGCACATGCGTCATCCAGCTGTGATTAGCACAAATGGTTTTATGAGAAGCACACCCCGGCACAATAGCTTTTGCCCCGCCGGAGAAACCGGCAAAGTAATGATATTCCACATTGCCCATGACAATGACCCTGTCTGCCAGCAATAACCTTTCATCCACTTCTACTGGTGTTCCCCTTGCAGTAGTGCCAACATAGCGCATCCGTGTCTCCTCACTATCCACAAGAGAAACTTCAACTCCTGCGAGTTGTTTCCTTTCCTGTTCGCTCAAATGCCGGTGGCTGCCAATCGCAAACATGACCGTAATATCATCTTTGGAAATACCTGAATTGATTAATTCTTCGACAACATAAGGCAGCACGACTTGAGTTGGAAATGGTCTGGTACTATCACTGGTAACTATGACAACCTTTTCTTTCGGATGAACAATTTCATTTAATGGCAATGAACCGATCGGGTGCTGTAAAGCTTCTTTGATGATCTTTTCCTTATCCTGCTTTTTCACCGCTTTTTTCATCTCTAAAAGCTTTACTTGTTCAATATCTCCTGTATCCAGCACCGTACATGCTGTATCGACAGGAATCTCCACCTTCATCGTAATACCCTCACCTTGACGACATCCTCTATATCCTTCAGCTCCTGTATTGCCTGTTCGTCCACGGTGCTGTTGACATCAAAGACGGAATAGGCAAAAGAACCCCTTGATTTGTTTGTCATGTTTTCAATGTTGATGCCGTCTTTGGAAAAGACAGGCATGATCTTGGAAAGCATACCAGGCAGGTTGCGGTGAATGATGCATATGCGGGCAATGCCGCTTCTTTCCAGCATCAGTGTTGGCATGTTCACACTGTTTTTGATATTGCCAAAACGGATATATTCATCCATTTCCTGGGCAGCCATGCGGGCACAATTGCTCTCTGACTCCACTGTTGTCCCACCAAGATGTGGTGTTAACACCGCATTTGGTGTATGCACAAGCCTTTCAGTGGGAAAATCTGCCACATAGCGGGCAACTTTGCCACTGTTTAAAGCATTGATCATAGCATCTTCATTGACCACTTCTCCCCTGGCAAGGTTGATGATACGCACACCATTTTTCATCTTTGCGATAGCTGCCTCATCAATCATATTCCTTGTTTCATCTGTCAAAGGTGTATGCAGGGTAATGTAGTCACAATACTTGAAAATATCATTGATGTCACTGACCCGGAAGACGTGTCTAGAAATCGCCCATGCGGCATCTGCCGAAAGATACGGATCATAGGCATAAACCTTCATATCGCAGGACAATGCCACATTGGCAACACGGCTGCCTACATTACCTGCACCGATCACACCTAGTGTCTTACCGGCATATTCCGGTCCGGCAAACTGTTTCTTGATCTTTTCCATGCGTGTCTCAACAGGACCATCACTTCCATCATAGCCATAAACCCATTGCATGCCACCAAGCACATCACGACTTGCCATACCTAAAGCAAGCAGAAACAACTCCTTGACCCCATTGGCATTACCACCTGGTGTATTAAAGACAACAATCCCCTTCTCTGTACATACATCTAATGGAATGGAATTGACACCAATACCAGCCCTTCCAATACATAACAATTCCGGGTTGAAGTCATAGTGGTGAAGATCCGTCGCCCTGACAAACAGAGCATCCGGGTTTTCTATTGTTTCTCCAATCTGATACTCCGGTTCCCGCAGGATTTCCTTTGCGGAAGATGAGATATTGTTTAACAGCTTAACCTTGTACATGGCTATTTCCTCCATATTCCCGTGCAAACTTTTCTACAAATGTGCATAGTGCCTTTACGCCATCAATATCCATGGCATTGTAAAGGGAAGCCCGCATACCACCTGTCAGACGATGTCCCTTCAGATTGACAAGACCTTCCTTCTCCGCCTCTTTTACAAACAAATCATCAAGCTTTGCATCACCTGTACGGAATGTCACATTCATCAAAGATCTCGCTTCCTTTTCGGCATGGAGCCTGTATAGCGGATATTGTTCAAGGGTACGGTAGAGAAGATCTGCCTTTTCCCTGTTCCGTTTTGCCATCTTTTCTACACCACCCTGTTCCAATAACCAGTCCATCATGAGCGAAAACATATAGATCTGAAAACATGGTGGCGTGTTGTACATACTTTCCTTATCGATCATGCGCTGATACGAAAGCATGAGTGGTGTGATTGCCTGTTCATGACCTGCCATGTCCTTGCGTATGATGACAATGGTAAGACCTGCTGGAGAAAGATTCTTCTGTGCCCCGGCATAGATACAGGCAAACTTTGTAACATCCAGTGGTTCTGAAGCAATACAGCTCGACATATCCGCCACTAACGGAATACCATGGGTATCCGGTATGTAGTGCCACTGCGTCCCATAGATGGTATTGTTTGCACAATAGTGCACATAGTCCCCATCAGATGATAGTGATAGTTCCTCCTGTGGTGGGATATGGGTAAATCCAGTATCCTTTCCATCATAGGCAACATGGACTTCACCATATTTCTTTGCCTCATCAAAGGCTTTTCCTGCAAAGTTACCAGTAACAATATAATCTGCTTTATGGCGCAACAGATTCAGTGGCACCATCGAAAATTGTGTTGATGCCCCGCCTTGCAAAAACAGTACAGCATAGTTTTCAGGAATATGTAACAGGTTGCGGAATGAGGCCTCCGCATGATGGATGATTTTTGAAAAAACAGGAGAGCGGTGACTCATCTCCATCACCGACATCCCTGTTCCTTCATAATTCAACAATTCTTTCTGTGCCCTTTCAAGAACCGCAAGAGGCAGACAGGAAGGTCCTGCCGCAAAGTTCAATACACGCCCCTTTTCCATAAGACACCCCCTTATTTTGTCTTCAGGAATTCTTCAATTTCTTCCACATATGGCATAACGCGCAATGCCCCTTTTCTTGTCGTAACAAGGGAAGCAGCCGCATTTGCCATCCGTAACATCTTTGTCAGTTTTATCTTGTCATTAAGACCATCAATGCCATTTTCCAATACAGCATTGAGCATACATGCACAGAATGTATCACCTGCACCAGTTGTTTCAATCGTACCTTCCTGCAGATATGCCGGCATTTCAGCACTCGCATCCTTTGTATAGGCACGGCTTCCATCTGCACCAAGTGACAGGCAGATGAGCTTCAGCTGTGGATAGTCTTCCTTCAGTTTCGCAATACCTGCACCATAATCTTCAATCCCTGTAAACCACTGTATTTCATTATCGGAAATCTTGAGGATATCCGCCTGTTGTAATGCCCAGTCAATCTGTACCTTTGCCTCATCCAATGTATTCCATAAAGGTTCACGCAGATTAGGATCAAGAGATATCAATAATCCATTTTCTTTGGCAATGCGGATAGCTTTGTGGGTAGCACTGCGCACCGGTTCATCGGTCAAAGACAAAGAACCAAAATGGAAGATGGACGCATTCTGTATCAGCTCTTCATCCACCTCATCTTCACTAAGCATAATATCTGCCCCAGGATTACGGTAGAAGGAGAAATCCCTGTCGCCATCTGCTTTCTTTAGCACAAGAGCAAGAGTCGTATGAATCTTCTTATCAAACTTCAAGCCAGCATCATCAATGCCCTGTTCTTTGATCGCTGTATCAAGCATATGACCAAAGCCATCATCGCCCACCTTGCCAAGGAAGACTGTCTTTCTGCCAAGGTTTGCCAGCATGGAAAGCACATTGCATGGTGCTCCACCAGGATTTGCTTCCAGGACAGGATTGCCCTGTGGAGAAAGTCCGCTATCTGTAAAGTCAATCAACAATTCACCAAGAGCAGCAACATCATATTTCTTGTTCATATTATGCCCCTGCTTTCTCAATACGGATGGAAGCCATCAGTCTTTCTGTTCCTTCTTTTGTGGCAAGTTCCTCACTTGCAGCAGATGCACTGCCCGAAGCAACAGCCTTCATCAGGGCCCTTGTCATGGACCTAGTCTCAAGGTAACCGCTGATAAAGCCGGCAACGGAGGCATCACCAGAGCCAACGGTATTGATCACATCTACCTTCGGTGCCCGGCAGACAAAAGCTTCACCATCCTGTGTCACAAGAAGTGCACCATTTTCTCCCATGGAGACAAGAACATTCAATGCCCCACGCTTTCTGAGCTCCTGTGCAGCAGAAAGAATATCTTCCTGGCTTTCCAGTTTCTTTTTGGCAATACCTTCCAGTTCCAAAAGGTTTGGTTTGATGAGGAATGGATGGTAGTCCAGTGTCTCAAGCAACAGGTCACCTTCCGCATCGACCCCAAAGTGACCACCGCTCTTTTCGACAATCGACCCGATCTTTGCATATGTTGTCTTGCCAAGAGATGCCGGTACGCTGCCACTCACGATCACAAAATCATTTGGAGCCAGGCGGGAAAGCCGGTTGTAAAGATCATTCATATTCTTTTCCGAGATGACAGGTCCTCTGCCATTGATCTGTGTCTCCGGATTTCCTTTCATCTTGACATTGATACGGGTAAAGCCGCTTTCTGCTTCTACAAGGTCAGCCTCAATGCCACGTGCCATAAGTTCTCTGCGCAGCATCTTTCCGGTACTGCCAGCCCCAAAGCCAAGTGCGAGGCACTGGTGTCCAAAGTTTGTCAGCACGGTCGCCACATTGATGCCCTTTCCACCCGGCAGGATCTTTTCATCATCCGTACGGTTGATGATACCGCTTTCAAAAGAAGGGACATGTATGATGTAATCGATTGAAGGGTTGAATGTAATTGTAAAAATCATGATTATTCCTCCATGTATGCTACATTAATTTTACCGCGTTTCACGTCTCTCTTTCAATTGAAAAAGGACTGACCGGCGAATGATCAGTCCTTATTTTTCATGATGCGCATTTTTCGGAGTGATTAGCTATTGGGAAGGAAAGAAAACGAAAGATAACGCATCGAATTATAACCGGTGACTATACCGGCCAAAGAGGAATCATCCGTCTTTGTGCACATACTATACTTGAATAAAATGCCCATGTCAACAGCTTTCATGAGTTTCTTACAGTTTTCTTTCACTGTTAATGCAAATTATTTCATTTGCTTTCAAAAAAAGAAACTGTCAATTGACAGCTTCCCTCTTCATTCCATCAAACTTCTTCCTGACCTCATCAATAATCACATCAGGAACCATACCTTCAATATCTCCTCCATAGACCGCAATTTCCTTGACTACCGAAGAAGACAGGAAGGAATACTCGGGACGGGCAATCATGAGCATCGTCTCAATATTGCCATTGAGCTTCATATTGGCAGTTGCCTGCTTGAGTTCATATTCATAATCCGATACCGCACGGATCCCACGGACAATGGCAACCGCACCAAGTTTGCGTGCCATCTCCACTGTCAACCCTTCACCAACAAGGACTGATACATTGTTTACATCTGGCAAAGACGCAAGACTTTTTTCAATCATTTCCCGTCTTTCTTCCATTGTAAACAGGCAATGTTTGGCAGGGTTCGACATGATAAGTACCGTCACTTCATCAAACATGTGGCTCGCCCTTTCAATGATATCGAGATGCCCGTTTGTAATGGGATCAAATGTACCTGTATAAACTGCTTTCATGCATTTTCCTTCTTTCAATTTCCATCGGCGTATTATGGTCAGTACCTTGAATACGCTATGTGAATATGTTAACATATTTCTGTTTGAGAAGTAAACAAAAGGAGGATTCTGAAGCGTTATGGCTAAGAACTTTAGTGAACTTTTATCGAGACTCTCCACCTGCAGCAAGAAAACTCTCTCCGTTGCATGTGCACATGACAAGGCAGTGCTTGAAGCTGTCAATGAAGCATACGAGAAAGGCATTGCGGACTCCATCCTCGTTGGTGATGAAGCAAAGATTCGTGAAATTGCCGCTGAAATTGGCATGGATCTCTCCCACTTCACCATCATCAATGAAACAGATGAAAAAACAGCACCGCTTACTGCCGTACAGCTTGTGCATGATGGTAAAGCCGATATGTACATGAAGGGACTTCTTCCTACAAAGGATTTCCTGAAGTCCGTCCTCAACAAAGAAGTTGGTCTGCGTACAGGCAAGCCTTTATCCCATGTTGCGGTATTTGAAATTCCTGGTATTGAAAGACTCCTCTTCTTATCAGATGTTGCCTTCATTCCATATCCAACACTGGAAGACAAGAAAGCCATCATCAGTTATGACGTCGATGTCGCAAATGCATGTGGTGTTACAAACCCGCATGTCGCTCCACTTGCGGCAGTTGAAGTTGTCAACCCGAAGATGCAGGCAACCGTTGATGCAGAAGAGCTTCGCAAGGCTAATGAAGCAGGTGAAATTACAGGCTGTGTAGTCGATGGACCACTGTCCCTTGACATTGCCCTCTATGAAGAAGCAGCTATTGAAAAAGGTGCAGAGAACCGCCCTGCAGCAGCTAAAGCTGACATCCTCCTCTTCCCGGATATCCATGCCGGCAACCTTGTCTATAAGACAATTGTTCACATGGTTCCAGGTATCAAAAACGGTAATGTACTTGTTGGTACAGCTGCACCGGTTATTCTCACATCCCGCTCCGATACAAAGGAGACAAAGGTTTACAGCATCGCTCTTGCGGCTATGCTTGCTGAACATATGAAGAAAGTGAATGGTTAAATTAATGGCATACAATATTCTCGCAATTAATCCAGGTTCTACTTCCACAAAGATCGCCCTCTTCGCTGATGACAAAAAGGTCTCTGAAGTAGTACTTGACCACCCTGCCAGTGAAATGGCAAAGTTCGAAAAGACAATTGATCAGCTCGACTTCCGTTACCACGTTATCCTTGACTACCTCAAGGAACAGAACTACTACCTCAATAACCTCGATGCCTGTGTAGGCAGAGGCGGCTACCTCCATCCAATTGAAGCAGGTACATATACAGTCAACGATGCTATCGTTCATGACCTGACCATTGCCCTGCATGGTGACCATGCGGCTAACCTCGGTGGTCTGCTTGCCAAGAAGATCGGTGATCCGCTCGGCATTCCTTCCTACATTGTTGACCCTACAGCTGTTGATGAACTGCAGGATGTCGCAAGAATCTCCGGTATGCCGGATATCTCCAGACGTTCCCTCATCCATGCCCTCAACATCCGTGCTGTCACAAGAGAGTACGCAGAATCTGTAGGCAAAAAGTTTGAAGATGTCACATGCGTTGTTGCCCACATGGGTGGTGGATGCACAACAGTCGTCATCCATAAGGGTAAAGTCATCGATATGTACAATGGTCTTGATGGCGATGGCGCATTCTCCCCAACAAGAAGTGGTGGTGTTCCAGTCGGTGACCTGATCAGACTCTGCTACTCTGGCAAATATCCAACAGTTGATGCAATGATGAAGAGAGCAGTTGGTGATGCAGGTATGGTTGCTTACCTTGGCACAGCAGATATGCGTGAAGTCGACAAGATGATCGCTAATGGCGATGAAAAGGCTAAGCTCATCAAGGAAGCTTTCATCTACCAGCACTCCAAGGACATCGCAGCTCTTGCGGCTGTTGTTCATGGCAAGGTTGACTCCATCATCCTCACTGGTGGTATTGCCCATGGCAAGGATGTCGTCGATGGCATCGCTTCCTATGTAGACTGGATCGCACCAGTTGTCGCAATTCCTGGTGAAAGAGAAATGGTCGCTCTTGCACTTGGTGCACTCCGTGTACTCAAGGGTGAAGAAGAAGCCAAGACTTACGTTGAAGAGTAAACACTATAAAGCAAGGCACACGTCAATGTGTGCCTTTTTCATATTGTGCATAATGAAACACAATTCCATCCTCTTTCCTGTCTTCCAAACGCCTTAAACAATGCCAGCTATCATCCAGCCTTGGAAAGAACGCATCCGCATGCATTGCCTTTTGGTGAATATGGGTCAGATAAATCCCATCAGCATATGGCAGAAATAACCTGTATATACTTTCTCCACCAATCACCCATACTTCCTCTTCCCCATCTATCGCCTGCATGACATCATCAAGGCAGGCATACACTTCCACACCTTCATAGCTTTGCAAAGTCTTGGAAAGTACTATATTTCGTCTCTTTGGCAAGGGTTTACTACCAGGTAATGACTCGAATGTCTTTCTGCCCATGATGATACATTTGAAAGATGTCTTATCCCGGAACTGTTTCATATCATCTTTCAAGTGAAAAAGAAGATGATTTTCATAACCGATGGCATAGTCTTCATCCACAGCCGCAATCATGTAGATTTTTGTCATTGTCTGATCTCTTGTACATTCTTCCAATGGATGTTCCGTCCATCCAATACCGCTTCAATTTCAGTCTTTACCGGTCCCCATACTCCTTCTTCATCTTCAAAATACAGGGTAAAGGTGATCGTATTTCCTTTGACAGTAAAGCCATCTTCCGAAGAATAATGTGCTTTATCACCAATTGAAACAGACTGGAATTTACCATCTTCATCCATCACATGAAGATGATTGCTATAGCCTGTGGGCATTTGTGACAAAATAGCAACTTCAAAAGAGCTTTCTTCATCTCCCTCAGCCAGTGCAACTATACTTTCTTCAGGAAAGTGTAATGCAAATTCCTCTTGCACATTTATGGTTTCTGCAGTGGGAGTTGGAGTAGACGAAGGTTCAGTGACAACTGTTGTACAGCCAGTCAATAATAATAAACATACCAATGGAGTTTTCATACTGCTCACCTCAACTACAATATAGCACAAAAAAATCAGCCTCCAAATGGAGACTGATTCGTTTATGCTTATTTCTTTGCAGCAACAGCAGCCTTGAGCTTTTCTGTGAGCAGTGGAACGATCTTGTTCAGATCACCTACAATACCATAGTCAGCAACATCGAAGATCGGTGCATTTTCATCCTTGTTGATAGCGATGATAATATCAGAGTCTTCCATACCTGCAACATGCTGGATCGCACCGGAAATACCAATTGCGAAGTAAACATGAGGTCTGACTGTCTTACCTGTCTGACCAACCTGCAGTTCCTTTGGCTTCCAGCCGTTATCAACAACAGCTCTGGAGCAGGAAACAACACCACCAACAGCTTCAGCAAGATCATCGAGGAGCTTGAAGTTTTCAGCAGAACCTACGCCACGGCCACCGGAAACAAGAATCTTTGCTTCGGAAATATCCGCAACAGAGGAAACTTCCTTGACAACCTTTTCGATTTCTACATAGCAGTTGTTCTTTTCAAGAGGTGCCTTCCAGTTAATAACTTCTGCCTTAGCGCCTTCAACCGGAGTGATCTTCTGCATGACACCCGGACGAACTGTAGCCATCTGAGGACGGTTATTCGGGCAGGCAATAGTAGCAATAGTATTACCGCCAAATGCAGGACGTGTCATGAGAAGCTGCTTATGCTTCTGTTCCTTGCCAGGTACCGGTGTAAGTGGGAAATCACCAATTTCAAGCTTTGTGCAGTCAGCTGTAAGACCAGTCTGTACTCTTGCGGAAGTTCTCGGACCAAGGTCTCTACCAATAGCTGTAGCACCAACAAGAACGATTTCAGGCTTGAATTCATTAATGTAACCAGCCAGTGCCTGTGTATATGGTTCAGTACGGTAATCCTTCAGTTCAGGATCATCGATGACAACAACCTTATCTGCACCATATGCAGCAAGTTCATCAACAAGACCACCAACCTGGTAGCCAATAAGAACTGCTGTTACAGTCTTGTCATCCAGATCGTTTGCAAGATCTCTTGCCTTGCCAAGAAGTTCCAAAGCAATTGGAGAAAGCTTGCCATCGACCTGCTGGGCATAAATCGCAGTGCCCTTATATTCTTCGAGATTCTTCTTAATCATCTGTTGTTCTCCTTTGTTCCTTAGATAACGTGCTTTTCATCGAGTACATTGACAATGTAATCTGCAGCTTCAGTTGGGGAATCTGGTGTAACAACAGTTCCCTTGCCCTTGGCAACCTTATCGGAAGCCTTCGCAATCATTGTCGGAGAACCAGCAAGACCGATGTCGTCATCTGCTACATCGAGCTGTGCTCTGCCCCAGACAGTGATGTCCTTTGCATAAGCATCGAAGATTCCACCAGGTGTCATATAACGAGGTGTGTTGAGTTCAGAAAGGCATGTAATCAGGCAAGGCGTTTCTGTCTTGACAATCATATAACCATCATCGAACTGTCTCTTGACTGTAACAGTGTTGCCTTCAACCTGTACGTCACGGGCATAGGAAACACAAGGAATGCCAAGGTGTTCAGCGATCTGTGGACCAACCTGTGCTGTATCACCATCGATAGCCTGACGACCAGCGAAGATCATGTCATATTCCATATTCTTGAGTGCACCTGCAATTGTGGAAGATGTAGCCCATGTATCCGCACCACCGAGAACTCTGTCTGTGACGAGAAGTCCGTCATCAGCACCCATAGCCATAGCTTCACGAAGCACTTCTTCAGCCTTCGGAACACCCATGGTAATGACTGTTACATTTACGTTTTCAGGATCCTTGTCCTTGATTTCAAGAGCTGCTTCAAGAGCTGCCTTATCATCAGGATTCATGATCGCAAGCATTGCGCCTCTGTCGAGTGTTCCGTCCGGTTTGAACTTAACGCCTCCGGCTGTATCCGGAACCTGCTTAATGCAAACTACGATTTTCATTTATTCCAATCTCCTCCTGTTTATTTCAAAAGATCGCCAGAAATTACCATTCTCTGTACTTCAGAAGTACCTTCATAGATTTCTGTAATCTTTGCGTCTCTCATCATACGTTCAACTTCATATTCCCTGATGTAGCCATAACCACCGAGGAGCTGTACGCACTTTGTTGTGACATCCATTGCTGTTTCAGCTGCGAAAAGCTTGGCTTCAGCTGCTTCAACAGAATATCTGGACTGGTTCTTCTTAGCTTCTGCTGCACGGTAAACAAGAAGCTTGGCTGCTTCAACCTGTGTAGCCATGTTAGCAAGCTGGAACTGTGTATTCTGGAATGCAGAAATTGGTCTGCCGAACTGCTTTCTCTCCTTGACATAAGCGATTGTACGTTCAAGAGCACCTTCTGCAAGACCAAGAGCCTGAGCAGCGATACCGATACGACCACCATCGAGTGTATGCATAGCATTGGCGAAACCCTTACCGCGCACACCGAGCAGGTTGTCCTTAGGAATGCGGCAATCCTGGAAGATCAGTTCATATGTTGCAGAACCGCGGATACCCATCTTCTTTTCCTTTGTACCGAATGTGAAACCAGGAGTTCCCTTTTCAACGTTGAATGTGGAGAATCTCTTCTGCTTTCTGCC
>CAJKOS010000005.1 GCA_905201565.1 uncultured Erysipelotrichaceae bacterium | reverse complement strand
AAAAGCTCTTGTTATTTTCAACAAATTTAATCACCGGCATAGGCATACCGCCAACAAGCATGTACTGTTTGAAGATTAACATTGCCTTTTTATGTAATGATTCATCTAAAGGTTTTTTTTCTTTAAAACAAGCTTTAATATAATCTATTAATATTTCTTCGTGTAGTGCATAACAGAATTCCTCAAAATCCAAAGGATACATCGAAATGTGTCTTTCTTCAGAAGGTATTACAATGTTATTAACATTTTCTTTTATTGATATTAAAGATCCCGTTTCGATATAATCATACCTGCCATCAGCTACCAGATATTTTATTGCTGCCCTTGCCTGAGAAAACATTTGAACTTCATCAAAGATAATAACTGATTTTCTTTTCTTAAGGTAAACACCAAAATGCGCCTGAAGCATCATAAAAAACGTATCCAGATCATTCAGATACCTGGCAAAATACGACACGACTTCAGTATCTCTCTTTGCAAAGTCAATCAATATATAGCTTTCATATTCATTTTTGGCAAATTCTTCAACAATTGTACTTTTTCCAATACGACGGGCTCCTTCAATCAGAATTGCCTTTTCACCATTACATTCATTCTTCCAGCGCAACAAACTTCCATATATTTTTCTTTTCAATATCATAAAAGTCCCCTTTCCGATTATACGCAATATCTATGCACATATATTTCCTGATTATGCGCATATTATACTTGCGCATATGATTATGCGCAAGTATAACAGACAGGAATTTTCCGATTATACGCAGGTATCTATAACCCATATTTTCCGATTATGCGCAGGTATTTTGCTGGTTAAGAAAATGCGGAAGAGCAATTCTTCCGCATTTGTTATTTATTCGGTAAAGGATACTTCCCGATAGAAAGCCGCATAAGCAGCTTCCTGATATGGAGTGAGTGCAAAGACACCAAGTCCACAGGTAAACAGACACAAGATCAGCCATCCAATGAAGCTCAGTTCCAATAGGAACAGCCTCATACGGTTACCCTTCATCATTTCCTTGGATGCCCGCATTGCTTCACGGGCTGTCATTTCCGGATGCTCGGCAAGAATGTAATCTGTCATAGCATAGCTGTAGGAAACAACAATGCCAGGAATGATCAACAATAATGTAAAGAGAAAGACAATCAGTGACGTCAATAGTCTTGTCGCAACAGCTGTCTTCCACATACGCATGCACTCAAACAGTGTCCCAACCTTTGCTTCACCATGGTCTACTATTTCGAGGTTGAACTTTGCATAGCCAACTGAAATAACAGAACCAACCACAAAGTATAAGATGGCATATATGATGGCAAAAAACACCATTGCCCCTGCAATGACCGTAAACCAGTCGGGCAAAAAGCTTACCGTGTTTTCCAGGTCTAATGCTCCACCGGTTTCATTTACATTCACATTTGAACCGATGTTGTAGCTGAAGTTAATCGGACTGGCAATGCCTCCTAAAAGGAGGGTGATGAATCCTGCTAAGATCGCAATTGGCCACTTTCCCTTTAGGGCAAGACGGGCAATGGAACGAAACTCAGCAGAAGTTTTGTTTATTGAATACATATGACTCCTTTCAATTAGTCATCCAGGTTATATTCACTGAGTTCACAGGAATTGTTGGAGAATTCATAGTCCATCAGTGAAGAAATAGAATCATCTTCCATTCGGTATAGTACCAGGTCATAGCTTGTTGAATATGTTCTGTTATTGGAAAGCGTATAGGTGACTTCTGCTTCAATTCCGCTCCAGCCTTCATCCAGCTCCGTTATCGTATAGCTGGAAATGGTAACCGGATTGCCTTCGACATAAAGCTTAGAACACATACTTTGATAAGCAGCAGCGACTTTTTCTGCTTCAGCACGGTACGCTGCTTCTACTCCTTCTCCATCAAGACTTGTGATCGGAATCGGTCTTTGTCCGACATCATATGTCTTTGTATACTGGTTATCCTTGGCAATGTAGCCCTGGCTGATGAGGTTTTCTTCATCAATGCTGGCAGTAACTTCAATCGTATTATCATCTACTTCTTCAGTGTAGTAGCTGATGTTGGACAACAGTTCATCTTCACTTGTCTGGTTGACTTCAAGGGTTGGTGTGCTGCCATAGTAGGAAACACCCCAGCCTACTTCGAGTCCTTCAAACAGGTCTACTTCAATCAGGTCCGCAAGTCCTTCTACCGTATATTCATATTCGGTATCTTTGACATTGATGTGGAGTTCCTTGGCAAGGTCTTCATTATATTCAGCGGTGATCTTGATCACGTCACCATTGGAGAGTGTTCCATTCTCCTTGCCTTCCGGGTATTCGACATTATAGACAATGCTGGATTCAAAGTTATATACATCCGCATATTCATTTGCACTATCAGCCAGTGCATTCCAGTCAAGGTTGGAAAGGTCTTCTACAGACTGGGAAGCACTTTCTGAATACTTCTCAACAAGCTCTGTCATATCCCATCCATAGCCATTGAAGGCAACTGTACCATAGTTGTTGCCACCAGTGACAGCTGCAGAAAGGTTATCGGTAATCAGACGTACGGTGACAAAGGAACTAAAGTAGAAGAATGCAGCGATGCAAGCTGCTACTACAACTGCCGCAACACCACCGATGATGACAAGTTTCTTCGGGAATGGTTTCTTTGTGGCAGGTTTGCCAGGATTGACTGGTGGTACTGGTGGAGCAGTATCATCAAAATTTGGCATTGGAGGTACAGGTGGAACACTTCCACCATCGTTTGCTGGTGGAACTTCATTCATTGAAGGCATTTCCTGTACTTCTTCTACCGTTGGCATTTCCGCTGGTGTTTCTTCCACAACAGGTTCTGGTTCAACCGGTGTAACAGGTGTTACCGGTTCAACTGGTGGTACCGGTGTTTCTGTTACTTCTTCTTTCTTTTCCATCGGTGCACCACAGATCATACAGAACGCAGCATCATCAGGCAGTTCTGCACCACAATTAGGACATTTCATAATCTTCCTCCCTCTTTCTAAAATAAGATTACTCTGGTAATTTCATTATACCATCATGGAATAATTCCTAACTACCTATAACTATACTATATGCATCACATCCGCGCATTCTTATCAGATGCGACAGAATGCACATATAGCGGATAAACGACAAAAATCCCTGCGTTCATGGGGCTGAAACGCAGGGACCGACGTAAATTACGCGTGCATTTTGTTTCGTTGATACAATAGATAACCAATACTGAGGAGGGAGATGCCTCCAAGTAAGAAGTATGGTGTGTAAGTGGTTCTCACACCTGTTTCTACTTCTTCTGGTTCAACATATGGTTCTGCCTTGGGAGCAGTCACCACATCATAGATATATGTGCTGCCATCTTCGGTATAGGGAATACTGAGGATGTATGGATCGGTAGTGCCATACTTTGCACTGTCTTCCTGGATGATGAGATAGACAGCAGTTTCCATATCCCTGAAGTACACCATGCCTTGTGCATTGCTTGTTGCATAGAGTGGTGTGATACCACTTTCTTCAACAATTGCACTGAGTTCTTTTGCGACATTGCGGTTATCGGATAGAGGTTTTGTCGGCAGTACATTGAGGTCAATGTCACTGTCAATACCTTCTACCAGTGTATACACCGGATCGCTGTTGACATCGACTTCACCAATCTTCCAGCACGAATACCTCACACCTGTCCAGTCCGTACCAATATCCTGCAGTTCGATTGTGATACCGGCTTCTTCTGTTGTGCTGTCACTTTCTTCAGCATAGACAAAGGAGCCTGCAGCAGTATATAAAAGTGCTGCCGATATACTGAAAAAACGTATCCATTTGTATTTACTCATTTCTATTTCTCCTTCTGCTGAACAACAGCATTTTCATAGCCACAATAAGTATAACTGTTGAAATTGCAAGTATACTTATCTGAATTTCCCGTATGCCAATATGGAACCCAGCTGAATCATTTTCAACAGTCACTTCCGTATCTGTCCATTCTACCCGGTGGCCGCTCACAAATAATCTATGAGAATTGATGCCATATGGCGTACAGGTCACAAGAGTAACCACATCCTTATCTTCCTGGATGGAAAGATACGATGTATCCCATGGTTCTACCACACGGATGTCATCTACTTCATATTCCATTTGTAAGCCATACACCAGAATTTTGAAATGGTCGCCGATTTCCAATTGGTCAATATCTGAAAACAACAACTTTTCTGGCAGACCGCTATGTGCAGAGAGCACTGCATGTGTACCAATACCACCTACCGGAAGGCTTGAGCCTTCAAGGTGTCCTGCACCTTCTTCCAGTACTTTGGAAGAAGTACCGTGATAGATGGGCAAAGTCACGTGAATCTTTGGGATTTCAATCATTCCCATGACACCATCCGGACTCAGTGAAAGAAGTGACAGATATGTTTCATCATGACTGCCACCGGAAGAAAAGGCATCATTTAGTGTGACATTCTGCATAAGAAGACTTTGGTTATATTGATTTGCGTCTTCAATACATGCCGCAAGTTCTTCTTCACTGCTTTGGGCAAGTACTTCATCATAAACACTCAGCACTTCTGCCTGATGAAAGGAATTCACCCATTCCGCAAGAAATGGATAGTTGATCATACACAAGCCAGCTACAACAAACAGAAATGTCACAATCCGGTTTTTAAGACTGGTCATGTTTCTTTCTTCCTTTTCTATCCAGGAATATGCCAACAAATAGTATCACTGCCACAAGTACTGTACCAGCACCTACTGCAATCGCATATTGTTTCATCCAGCTGCTTGCCATGAACGAAGCTTTGTTTTCTGTCTCAGACACTTCTTCTTCAACATATGGCACCCTTCTGCCACGGACTAATAACCGGTGAGAATTCACACCATAGGGCGTACATGTCACTAGTGTTACAAGGTCTTCATCCGGTACTACATATAATAAGGAAGTATCTTCTGGTTCTACCACGGCTATCTGATCAACTTTATATGCCAGCACATCATCAAGAACATGGATGTAGAACATGTCACCTTCTTCAAGAAGTACAAGATCGGTAAACAGTTTCTTGTCAGACAAACCAGTATGGGCGGAAAGAACCGCATGTGTGCTCTTTCCACCTACTGGTAAAGATGTATTCTCCAGGTGTCCTACACCATTCTTCAATACATCCGCTGAAGTACCATGGTATATACCCAGTGATAAATCAATCGCTGGTACTTCAAGATATCCCATTAATCCATTACCATAGGTGTTCATAATATCCGCGTAACCAACTTGTAAGTCCTTGGCAAATGCTTCAGGATCAAATGGGTCAGTCAGGATAATGTTCTCTTCCAGAAGGTAACGGTTATACGCATCTGCGGCTTCCTTTTCTCTTTCTATTTCACTATCATCTATTTCCGTATTATCCATTTCCAGAATCATATTTTCCTGAGACTTCTCATACATGAAGTTACTGACAAAAGGATAAACCGCAAGACACGTACCAATACCGATTATTCCGCCTGTAACCAGCAATGGATGTTTCTTATCACTCACTTAGCAGACTTCGCATTCTTACGATAGTACAGCAGACCACAGCCGATCACAGCCATACCACCGATGACAAACATCCAGATACCCATACCACCAGTAGAAGGAAGCTGGAAACCCTTAGTATTGTTTACTGTGAAGGTGATACCGGTTGGAGTATCTGTGTCATTATATCCAGGAGTCTTCCCATTGACCGTGCAACTAGTAGTTGAAAGAAGACCGGTATATTCATCCGTTTCACCAGTTTCTGTCTTATTTGCAGCAACAAGCTTAATTTCGATATCTTTCGTAATTTTGTTATATCCTGCAGCTGTCGCTGTTTCTCTTAGATAGAATGTATCACTGCTTTCATTAAAGACTGGAAGACCGGTAATATGGAATTTACCATTTGCAGAAGGTTTAATACTCGTTACTGTTCCTTCCGGATTGTACAGATAACCAGTGACATTACCATCAGGATCTTTTACCTCCATGAATTTTACAAGAGTCTTTTCACCACCATTAGTAGACTGATACAGTTCAAATACAACACTATCATTCGGATTAGCTTCGCCATTTAATGCAGTAGGATCAATTGCTTTTCCATCAAAGTACTTTGTACCTTCCATTTCGAAAATGAACTCAACAACTTCTTCCCAACCGGTTTCAATATCATGGCTTCCTGCAGCACTATATACAAGCTGTACTTTATTCGGGTTTCCTACTTGACCAACAACAGCATTACTATTCACTTTAGCAACGTAGTTTACGAGAATATAGTTATCAAATTTACCATTTTTAGCCAATGCAGTAAGTTTCTCAAGACCTGTAGGTGTGAAAGTAATTGTGAACGATTTTCCGCCAGCATAACCACCTGTTGTATAGTCATCATCGGAAATAGAGTTTTCAGAATCTCCATCATATACTGTTCCATCAACTTTTACAGTATAATCAACGTTTAGAGCATAACTATTTCTTGCAGAGTCTTTGATAATAATGTTACTCTGAGTCGTATTGTTAAGATCATACAACATCAAGCCCTTACTAATAACATCATTGATAATGTATGTATCAATAACATCTCCCGGTTGTGTGGGGTCCAGTGCAGGGACTTCTGTTTTTAGCTGAAATTCAACTGTATCTCCAATATGGGTAACATCAGTATCATTTGTACCATCATTCCCTGTTAAAGAATTACTGCCACGAACAATCAACTTATCCAGATCAACCGGTTCAGTATCATTCTTCGCATTCACGTTGATATTATCTGTCCACGTTTTTGTATTATTTGATTCTACGCTTGCAGGTACGGAAATTAGATAAGGATGCTGTTTTTTACTGAAGTAAACATTTTCTTTTGTGCCATCTTCATTTACATCTGCTACCGCATTGTAGACATTTGTTTCACGAACAACATAAATTCCAAATGGTACACTATGGAATTTAGCAACTCCGTCTTCAGATTCAGTTTCATCAACGCCTGTCTTTTCATTAATTGGTTTTACTTTCTTATCCGTCTGATATTTTTCAATTGCTGTATCAAATTCCGAGATATTGAATTTCTGTTTATCAGAATCATCAACAAACAGATAATCCTTATTCAGGCTATTGTAGACATCAGATGTCAGATATACATAACCTTTAGTATCTTTAATTGGTCTTTCTGGAACAGGATATCCAATTGCTTCAAGGACATCTTCATGGATACCGATCATAACAGAAGGATTCCCATTTCCATCTTCAACAACAGCGTAGTCACCCACTTTGGTCATTGTGAACTGAACACCATTTACAGGAACCTCTGTAGTAGCTCCGTTGAATGATGTCTGTGCTGGATCAGCAATCTTCTTTGTAATCTCTACCTCACCGTGAAGATCTTTATCACCTTCAATTTGAAGATCCGGACTAACAAGATTTTTATAATCTTTCCAATCAAAAGGGTCAATAGTTTCTCCCTCTGCATTTGCAGTCATCGCAAATCCGGATGTGAATAGGGTTGCTGCGCATATGGCAGCACTGAATTTTCTTAACCAATTCTTTTTCATACTTTTTCTCCCATCTATTTTTTTAAACAAAACTGCTACATCAATTTACTTCTTCCGTTTCTTCTTCCTCCCTTTTCTTCTTTTTTCTTGTTACTGCATATCCACCGGCTGAAAGTACAGATACGGCTACGCCGATCATACCCGGCCAGAAGAAACCTGTTCCTGATGTCTGTGGCATGATGAATGCTTTATCATTTTCAATCGTGAATGAGATATCTGGATAATAGTATTTAATTGATCCATTACTATCAGTCACTTTGTAGAAATAGTCACCTACACCATCTTCACTTTTATATGGAAGCCTGAACGTAATCTCTCTTGGATATTTGTTATATCCAGGAGCACTCGTTTCTTTTAACGTATAGTCCGTTTTAAGAGGCAGGTCAGTGAATTCAGCAATACCTTTCTCATTGGTAGTTGCATACTTTGTCTGTTCTTCACCATCTTCCATATATGTCAGCGTAAATATGATATTCTCAGTAGTAATCGGCTTGCCATCTGGATCATTCTTATAAATTGTCACTTTTCCTCTACGCTCATTCTTAACTTCTAAAGTAGGTATAGTTTCTGGTTTTGGTTTATCTTGAGGTAATGTCACTGAACCATCTGTCACTGCATCCGGACCATTCCCAGTTGTCACAGTATATGTATAGGAATAATGTGCTTTATATCCTTCTGCAGTTTCAGTGATTGTGTACTTAGTACCTTTCAGCAAACCATAGATCAATGCATATTGGTTATGCTTTAATGTGATCTCTTGATTGCTATTAAGCTTGCCTAGTTCTTTAACCACATTATCATTAGGATTTCCAAGCTCATAAACCTCATACTTTGCACTATCTGGAATAGTACCCTCAATAGTGAACACAAATTCAGTGTTCAAGAGTTTACCATTAATTGTTGCTGAAACATTTGCACCGAGTTCTGGAAGCATGATGGTCTTACTGAGCTTTAATGTAGTAAGTTCGTTCGTTATGGAATAAGTTTCCACAAAAGTGTCCACACTAGTCTGTTCACCAGTTGTTTCTTTCAAAACATAGACATATGGATCATCTTTAGTTCCTGAACCTTCAACATTTCCAGAATTATTGCTGACATATGCATTATTGACATCCACAATTTCTACAACGCGATAGACCGTCTTCTCAACTGTCTCTGTTCCAATTGTCACAGATTCTGTTACTGATCCAGGCATATTGAGTGGCAATCCCTTCCAGACAGCATGCCATGGTGAATCTTCATAGTATGCGGATTCTTCATCTGCTACACCATTCAGAGTCACCTTGCCTTCATTACCCTTCGTAAATGTCTCCCATTCATATTTATCGTCATTATTTGTATCAGTAGCATACTGTATCTGGAATGTAACAGGTCTTGTTAAACCACGATCTTCAGCTTCCCAGTTCTTTGTTGCTTTCACATCAATGGTTAACAACTTGTTTGTTATTGATACATTCGGGCCATCTTGCTCTGTATCTGTATAGGCGTTGTCATATGTAACTTCATATGTGGAATTGTATATACCATCTGGATCAGGTGTTTTATCATCTATTGGAGTTCCGGCTGCATCCGTATTCTTTTCAAGAACTCGATATGCAAATTTATCAACCGTCTTATAACCAGTCAATTTACCATCTGAATCAAATACTCTCACCACGCCATTTGCTGGAAGATTCTTATATTCAACTGACTTACTGCGCTCTGTATCGGTACCGGTTATGACCTTATAATAATTGCCAGTAAGGTCATAATCTGTCCAAACATTGTTTCCATCAGATTGTTGCAGCTGATAATCAACTGTCCAATTGCCTGTGGTTATTCCTGCAGGATACCGTGTTCCATAAATATTGTTATTATCTTCTGACCAGTTCTTTGTGACTTTTAAAGTCGTTGTATCAATCTCGTTAAACTGATCATTGATAAATATATGTTTGGAATTAGAACTTGAAACAGTCTCATCAATCCATATATATGGTAGATGTTCTTCATACTTGAATTCCAAACGTTTGTCTTTGTAATCTTCACAGAATGAACCTGGAAGTACATCAGCCTCTTCATCAAACCTTGGTTTCATGAACTTGTAATCAGTAGTTGCATACGTCAAAGTTACACCATCATTTGTTGTTGATATTGATATTGATGAAAGATATTCGGCCGTCGTTGAGAACCAGTATGCAACAACCTTATCATCAGTCTGGTATGAGATATTACTGAATTTATAATGCTCATTACCACTTGTATCAGGAACTGTTGTATTGACAAAGTTTGGCATCAGCCTTTCACGGTAAACTACATGGTTTCCGTTATCAACATCGACAAGATCTACCTCTGTTTCAAGCAACGCATAACTTGCAAAGACAATCTTGCTTTCTCCATTGACTGTGATATTAAACGCCCTTGGCAAATTCTCAATGCTCTGACTTATCTGATCGAATTCCTTATACTTTTCAAATTGCTCTGTGCGAGTGAATGTCAGATTTTCAACATTTTCATTAGCTGTATCAAATGCATCTTTAATGTTTGGATAGTTTACCTCAAAATCCTTTTCAGTCAGATTTACCCAATCTGTAGAGTCATTATCGCCTTGACCAGAAGTGTAGAACTTGTCAATTGCGTCTTCCCAGTTATCCGCTACAACGAATTTTGCATACAGATCATAAATCACATCAATCCGATAACCGGTATAGTTAATGAATTCATCATTCTTTGCTGTATCACTCGTATAGTTTTTATTGGGTTTATCACTATCAACGACATTCTTTGTTGCCTGAACTTTAATTCTCAATGAATTACTGAAATTGCCATTATTAGTAACAAAGATGCCTTTGGATTCATTTTCCGAAGGTTCCTGATAGGTAAATACTTTTTCTCCAGTATTTGCAATATATGGATCATATGCAGTTTCCTGCAGTTTGTATTGCCATGCAACACCATTCGGCGCATAAATTGGCAGATTTTCAATTCTGTACTCCCAATTTTTGGCTGTATCAAGAGTTACATTTTCACCAACAGGAGTAACTGTCACCTTAGACACCTGCTTAATCGGATTTTCTGTATTCTCAAATTCCTCAACTATTGTCAAACCATTTTCTGCCGTCATTTCTGCTGACATTCTGTCAGCAGAAATCTCAGCCTTGGACATATCCAAAGTGATAGCCCCTGCTTTGACATAAGCATCCCATCCATTTCCATTGTCCTGTTCAGGATCAATGTAACTAAGATCAAATGTCAATGCTGTCGTTAATCTCAAATTGGATGCTCCGTCATCATCCCATTCCTTGTTGAATCTCAATGGTGCATAGTCTTTTGTATAAACATTCTCAAAAGTAGCCACTGAAGTATCTACACCTGTCTTGCGTGGAACAATACCGATCGATTCTCCAATACCTTTAAAGAAAGCTCCTATACGGCTTAACACACTATTTTGATTGTTATCGATGACAGGATATACTCCATCAATTTGATATTCACCATTTTCTGGTTTAATTTCAACTGGAGTACTATCTGGTACTTCGCCATCTCCAACGCAACCATTCACGACATAACCACCATCGATCAATGGATTTTCTTCAGGATTTTCGATAACGACATACTTATATTTATTCCCATTAGGCGCATATACCTGCAATCCATCAAAAACAATTTCTTTTTTGTTATTTACAAACTCGTTCCATTGTATCGTCTGTTCTGCAGAGAATTTTTCATCATGAATCCATTGATCTGGATTCTGTGTATCCTTGTAATAACGCTCAAGACGGAAAGCAATCGAAGGATTTTCAACCATAATCTCTTCCATCTCTTCTGGCGTATATTCACTTGTGTCAAGAAGCTTCTTGACAGTGATTCTGCCGGTAGTATTTGCATATGTATTTGTAATTGCAAAATCGTTCAGAGCAGGCTGTTTGAATACAAGATTTGTCTCTCCTTTATTTTCTGCCTCAGAACTGCTGAAATCACCTGCTTCTCTTAATACATATGTATAAAGATTACCGTCATCATCATATTTGGGAATCATCGTTGCATCCGCAGGATTTAACATGACATTTCCATTTTCATCCCTGGTAATCAAAGTGACAGTAATTGTGTCATCATCATTGACTGTATTAGCATTTTCTCCCATGTATTGCATTTCAAACTTATACAATCCATTAGAGTTTCTCTGCTTCGCCCAATCGGTAATATCAAGAAAAGCATATATAGACTTTTTGTAATCACCATCTGGATCTTCAATTTCAGCTACGCTCGTATTATTATCTGGAATCTTATCACCATTTGCTTCATTAAACTGATACAGTTTGAATTGTACCGGAACAAGATCATCTTCGAGGAACCCCTCAGGGACATTTGCCCAGATCTTTTGCCCTGAGATACGTACATTAGTCTGCAGACGGTTGACGAAAATACCATCCTCTCTAAGAATATAATATTTATTATCATCATTTCCAATATTCTGCAGTACGCCATTACCGGTGTCTTGTGCACTCGCATATCCGTTTCTATCACCTACAGAAGTTTTTGAGTGAATATCAGCATGGAATTTTACCGCATCAAAATTATCAGCATTAATATCTTCTTTCTCTGTGATATCTGGAAGATACTTGTAATACACATCAAGATAATCAAACGACTGATAATCCACATTGATTCTCTCATCAGCGTAATACATGATTTCATTGCCATAATCATCATACTTGTCCATATCTGAGAATGTATATTCCCAAACATTGTTACCGGTACTTTCCCAATGCACATTCTGGTAGATTTCACTCATGGTCATAACTTTATTGTTATTTGCATCTATACCAATCTGTTTGTATTGGTACAACGAAAGATACAAGTCAGGTCTCTGGCCATTTTCGTAACGATATGCATCATCCCATTCTTTCCAGAAATGAACATTCTTTGTTCCGGAAAGTTTGTTTTGAATCGTAATCGTTTGTGTATCTACATTGCGGTCTTTTGAAATCACATAACTGTTCTGCCACTTCGTGAAGTCATAATCAAAAGTAACTGTAACTCCCGCATCTTTCAGAGCTTCCTGTATAGATATTACATTTGTTGTTTCTTTTTTCCGTGCGCCTTCAAAGACATCATAGCGGACTATCTTACCCAATGTATTATATTTTGGTAATCCATGGAAATGATATGTAGATGTATTACTATCAACATCAATCGGAAGAATTGCGCTATGTGTATCTTCACCATTAGCATTATCAATAGTTACATTACGTCCACCAAGATTGACTGTACCATTTTCATAATCAATGTTAATCCTATCTTTTGATACATCGTCATCCTGAACATCCGAAAAAACCAATTGAACAACAAGCTCATATTCAGCATCTTCAAGAGCTTTTATTAACTGCTGTCTGTTTTCAGACAATTTTGTTCCAACTGAACCATCCAACCAGTTCTTTGTGATATCAATATTGACAGTTCCAAGTCTGCGGTTGGTAACCGTATAGAACTCAACATCTTCAAGATTCTGCATTGTATAGAATGCTTCGTAGGGATGATTCTCTGTTTTATACTGGAATTCATTTGATTCAGGACCAGAAGCATCATCATGCTGAACATTATATATACTATGCAGCAATTCATTCAGCTGGTCTGGTGTCATCGTTGAATTTTGCCCAGAATAACCAGTCGTTAAATCTACAGGTGTTCCACCTGGTGTCGTTGAAGCAATCGAAGTCTCAAGAACAATCATTCTGTCTTCATTAAAGTCTACTGGCAGCTGAATATGGCCCCACCAGTTAACACTGCGATTTACTGTAACCTGTGCAACATGTCCTTCATATTGAACGGGTTCAAG
This sequence comes from uncultured Erysipelotrichaceae bacterium, assembly GCA_905201565.1. Classification (GTDB taxonomy): domain Bacteria; phylum Bacillota_I; class Bacilli_A; order Erysipelotrichales; family Erysipelotrichaceae; genus Bulleidia. The sequence continues at coordinate 20,245 of CAJKOS010000005.1, read as the reverse complement.
ATCATTCCATTTGAAATCATCAACACTCACACCATCTTTGATTTGATAAGCAGTAAAAGTAACATCGCCTCTGTGTTGTTCATCACCATCATCAAGCCAGCGTTTTCTGACATAAATTCTGTTGCCAGGATTTGGAACGTTAGTGATAGTGAGCAGTGTTACTGTTTCTCCTGTAAATGGACTTTCTGTTGAACGAACAGAATAGTCAGCCGCCCAGGTTGCACCCTCCAGACTTTCAAGAACAATGTAGTCATATGGGCTGCCATCCGGTGCATATTTTTTCAAATCGACAAACGCTGCTTTCCATTCTTCATACTCATAAACCTTACCTACTGGTTCGGCATTTTCATCATTTAGTGTTTCTTCAACATAAAGCTCAACTGCCTCTTCAACAGCATCGATCTTTCCATCCAGCTTGAAGTTATTTCCATTTTTATCAACAAGCTTAACATTTTTATTCGATGTATCGCCACGGAACATTTCAAGATATACAGGAACTGGCGTTAAACCGGGATCCCAGACCTTCTCTACAAAATATTCAGTTGTATCCTGAATTTTGTTGTCTACTGTTGTGACATACGTACCACTTTCTTCATTGTATTCCACTTCAGAAGATGATTCATAAACAACATCCTGCTCCTTTTGACGCAGAGTAAAGGTAAATGTGCCATCATCATAGCTCTGCAACAAATTGGTGGTATGATCTTTATCATTCTGGTATACGCCATCCTCAACCCATTTGAACTCCAGTTCTCTGCCATCATTGTTATATTTTTCATAATGACTTGTATAATCCTGGATCAAATTCTCGGCTGAGAATGGTGTATTGGACTGTCCCATTGTATATGTGACAAGGTTGCCATCACCTGACGTCACATCAGTCCATTCAGCATTTTTGTCATTCTTTATTTTGCTTTGCAGCTTGAAAACAACATCCACATCACCAAGCTCACTCTGGAAAGCATCTGCAGTCCAACGCTTGATTACCTGTGCACTAGTTGTACCAGTCAGAATGTTTGTAATTGAACCACCATCATAGATGCTGGTATCGTTCTGTTCTCTTCCTCCCGTATAAATCAAAGTATCTTCATAATCATCAGGTTTTCCATAAACAGTACGATACTGGTTATCTCCTTCCTCATAATTCACAATTTCACGAGTGAAATATACATATGTATAGCCTTCAGGGTCATACTTTGGAAGATACATTTCACCTTTCTGCGCTTTAAACAATCCGCTGAAATCAATTATCTGAGAATCATCATTATCACTTTCTATTGTGATAGTTGCTGTCGTAGAATTCCTATCACTACTCTGCGGAGCAGTGGGTTCTACTGGCGCAGCAGACTTGTATAATTCTCTTAATTCATCATTATTGGTTGTTTTTTGCGTAACGCGCCAAAGCTGGAACTGCACCTCAGGACGATGATCCTTATCCTCATCATCCTGCCAATATTTAGTTGCTGTGTAATCTGTCTGACCTTTTAATGTAAGTATTAACTGACCACCGTTATACACCTTATCAGTAGCAGTACCAAAGTTACTAACTGGATCATTGACAATTTCTTCATCGAGATAATCATTATCCTTTAACTGGTTTTCTCCAACCCATGCTCCAGTAGCATCTTTCTCAGAAGGCACTACAGAAATAACACCATCCTTTGGATTTCCCTGTGCATCTTTATTTGAACCGTTGTATTCAAGATAGAAAATCAGTTCACTGCCATTCAGATTATACTTTTCAATATTCTTTATATGATAGACAGCTGTAGGAAGCTGATCAGCATTACCAAATGTATTATAAATAAGTTCTACAGTATCACCTGCTTCAGTAAGCAGCATTTTACCTTCGTTGATATCCTTACCATCTGCGCCTGTAATACCAGTTCTCCAATGGAAATCATACGCATTTCTGACAGCCCATTCCAAACCTTCCGCTTTGCCAAATACATTTGTACCACGACGGATCAAAACATTTACCTCATAATCCATCCGTTGCACAAAGAACCATCCATCGTCTGGAGCACCAGGTCTGATCAGACCATTCTGGTCGTAATAACCAGCCTGATGTTCAATGTCAGCCTCATCTTTCCATGCTTCACGATATTCAACATGCAACACAGAATACTGATCAGTCCACGCCTTTATTTCTTTTAGCGGATTACCTTCATTATCTTTATAAGGATACTCAATCGTCTTTTCTGGCCCTTGAATAATTGGCTTAGCAGGATCCTGATTTAATGTCCAATTTGTAAATGTAACCGAAACATTCTCTGTAGTAACAGTTGGTTCCTCACCTTCTTGTCCGGTTGTCTCTGTTGTTTTGGTGAACGTTACATTTCCAGGAAGAGAGTTAACACCTATCGTATAATGTCCTGTTCCTCCAAGATCTGTTAAAACGATATCAGCATTATCCAGTGTATTACCAAGAAGCTGATTCACTTCTGCTGCAGTCAATGTAATTGTCCCAAACTTCTGCTGGTTATCAATGTTATCAATTGTGTAAGAATACTGTGCTGTATATGTCAATCTGTTTATATCCAGATTATTCTTGATAATATCAAATTCTGGTCTTGTTTTCTCACCATTGTTATTATCAATCCAGTAAATATCCCGGATTGCACTATTGACAAAACTATTTGTTACGTATTCATCAAAACCACCATCAAGACCAATTTCTGTCTGAATGGAGCCTTCCAGCGTCTGTACACCATCAGCCATCAGGTTAATACCATTCTCTGCATCTGGTGTTTCAGGTGTTGGAGTTGGTGTTGTTTCTGGTGTAGCTGTTACTTCTGGTGTAGGTGTTGGTGTTACTTCTGGAGTTGGTGTTGGTGTAACATCCGGAGTATCTGTTGGCTCTGGTGTTTCATTCAACTGTTCATTCTCTTCTGTAATCACTTCAACCAGCTCTTCATCTACTACTTCTGGTGTAACTACATCATTCCATGTGAAAGGAATAGACATTGTCACTGCTTCTGTTGGCAGTGTTGTGATGTTTGTAGAAACAGTATTATCAGCCACATTATATGTACCAATATTGATTTGTTCCTGTGAACGTGTTCCATCAGGATTCATTGGTGCATAGGTTAACGCTGCTTCTGTATTGTCTGCTGCTATACCTGTTGGGAGTGTGAAGGAATAAGCAGAGATGTTTGTGATTGTGTTGGAAAGGACAAGTGTAGTGCCATCTGTTGTTTCCTGAATGGAATCTACTGTTGTATTCCATGTGCCATCAGCACTTACCCATGTCCAGTTCATGATGTCACTGGAAGGCACATGGAAAGTGACGGTATTGCTTGTACCATCTTCGTCATTTTCCATTGTCCATGTGTATTCTTTATAATTACCTTCTGTGACTGTTTCTATTGGTGTACCGGTAACAGTGATTTCACCTGTTACACCAGTCAGGTCACTTGTTTCATTGAATACAAGTGAAAGCACATTGCCACTGATGGTATAAGAACCAAGCAATTCACCCGGTGCACCATCACGAAGAGCATAGAGAGGTAATGCTTCTGTTACATCACTAAAAGTATAGCCTTCCGGTAATGTTAGAGACATAGTGTCTCCGCCATGGAGTACTGTTCCTTCCACAAAGCTGAGTCCAAGGACAAATTCCCCATCTTCTTTATGTGCTGTATAGGACTTCAAGTCCCAGTCTACGCTTGTAGAACTGCTCAGATCTGTTGTTACTGGTTGTGGTGTTTCCTCACCCAGAACAGGATAGAACTGCAGTCCCATACTGAGTGAAAGAGCCAGTGCTGTAAAAGACTTCAACCGACGTGTTATGTTCATATGCTTCCTCCCGTTTGTCTCAGGATGGGGCACTAGAACTAGATTTGTTCCCTGAAACAGAAAATGGAACGCTCAGGGGCGTTCCTATGCTCTACTTCCTACTAATATCCAACAAAGACTACAGATTATCCTTATCTGTTTTCATCAGCCCCACATTGAGAAACACATATCAGATAGTCACTTTGCCAAATACATCTTTCGATGAACCCAGAATCCCACATTCCGGCTAGCGGTTACATCTGTAGACCGCCTTTACATTTCCATCTGATAAATTTATACAACATCAAGTGTTACTGTTTTGTTACTTCATCAGCATCAGAAATATATTTTCACAAATTCCTCTTGTCTCCTCAGCCCATGAATAATCAAACAAATACGTACGCATCTGGCTATAATCCCTTATGCCGTCTTTTCCACCGGCAAGAAAAGAATAATAATCACAAGTGAACATTGTTGTATCTACACGGCAATATCCTCTTCCATTGACCAGCAATCCCTCAATACCGGCTTCCTGCAATGTGGAATGCAGCGTCATTACCGCCTTCCGGTACAAATTCTTCACCTTCTGATCATATTCCCGGTTTTCCCACAACTTATCGGTAGCTTCTTCGATTGAAACCTCTCCTCCCTGGTGGTCTATGCAAAGCGCAAGAAGTTCTTTCGCTTTCCGGTTGGGAAAATGCACCGGTTTACCATCAACCAGTAATTCAAACCTGCCGAACATTCTGGCATATATATGGCGGAAACTGCTTTTTGCCACAAAAAAGACAATCTGGATTGCCAATAACAGTTCATCATCATTGAACGGGATGTTCAGTATATATCCCATATGTATCCTCTTTGTATCTATTACCAGTTTGTCCCTGTGCGTAAGAAATAAAGACATGCCATGCATAAATCTTCCTGCTATGTCATTTACCGTTTCAATAGGAAGATCATCGGTAAAGATCAAGGCACATTTACAGCCTGATGGAAAAGAAGCGGTGTAAATCTCATCACCAATCACCGTATGTAAACCGATATCTTTGAATAATCCATTTATCCTCTGGCAAATGGAAAGTGCATCTTCCTTTGCCTTTGCAACCACAAGAAACTTCATATCCTGCCTCCCACAAACAAGACCAGAGCATCTGCTGCCTTTCCCACAAAGACAACAGGCTTATGATTGTTTTCATTATGCAATTATATTAGCACATCTCTTACAAGTCATACCATTTGAACCCGAAAGAAAAAGCAGTTGCAATTTGTGGGACAACAACTGCTTTCATTCACGGAATGTGGGACTATTCCGCCTATCTAAAACCGAGATATCAGTTTCAGACCATCTTAATTTCATCAAAACAAAGATGCCTGGTTGAAAAAGCAGACTTAAATAACCAAATGGACTAAACTGGTACTGTCAAAAGCAAGGACGGTAATATGGCATGATTTCTCTGTATTTCATATCTATGTCATAAATACATTTCACTGGTCGCAAAAGTCTACCTTTATTTACAAAATCAACTTCTTTTGCGCCACTTGAGAAATGTACTATGAGAGACTCCCAGAAGGCTCCCAGCTTTTCGGGCAGAAATTTCTCCTTTTTCATATCTTCTCAGCACATATGGGAAATCAGAGGGAACCGGTGTTTTCTTTCTTCCAAAATGAACTCCTCTTTTCTTGGCAGCAGCTATGCCTTCTCTTTGTCGCTGATGTATATTCTCTCTTTCCACCTGGGCAACATAAGACAATATTTGTAACACAAGATCTGCAACAAACACACCAGTCAGATCCTTCCCTCGTTTCCTTGTGTCCAACAGTGGCATATCCAGCACTACCATCTCTATTTTTCGTTTCACAGTAAGCAGCCGCCATTGCTGTAATATTTCTTCATAATTTCTGCCAAGCCTGTCAATCGACTTGATGACAAGAACATCTCCTTCTTTCAGTTTCCTTAACAAAATCTGATATTGAGGACGTTTGAAGTCCTTCCCACTTTGTTTGTCAACAAAAATCAATGAATCAGAAACCGGAAATTCCCTTAGAGCAATCAACTGCCTCTGCTCATTCTGGTCTTTGGAAGACACTCTTGCATATCCATATACTTTCTTTGCCATACTACCTCCCGAAACAGAAAGTAGTAAAACTACATAATGAATACAAGGCAAAAATCCGGCAATAACTCTGCCGGTCAGTCATCATCTATAGCAATCTCTTATCTGTTCAACCGAAGAAGAAATAAATCTTGCAGTCAATGCATCGCTGAGTCTTTATTCTTTCAGCTATCCTACCCACACTATGCTTCTTATTACTTCCTGCGCACAAGCACTACAATCAATAGAACAAAGACAATTCCTGCTGCGCATATTCCAATTCTGTAGAGATTTCTTTCCAATTCAATTTCCCTAATCGAAGACGAGAACGGAATCCCGTCTTTAATTTCGATTCTTTCTTCAGCTTCACTGCCACACCTTGAACAATAGACGACATACCGTTGTGTATTTTCTCCATATGGATGACATGTCACAAGCGTAAGCATATCTTCACCAGGAATGATTTTGATCGCATCAATGTCATCCGGCATAATAACAATACTTTTTATCACTTCATATTCCAATGTTTCCCAGGAATTGGTTAGGGAAACAATATCTCCTGGACTAAGTACTTCAATATCACGAAACACTGCCTGCCCATTATATCCCCCGCGATGCCCAGCAATAACACAATTTGTACTTTCGCCACCGATTGGCATACTTGTATTGGCAAGTACTGCTGCACCATTCATCAGATTATCTTCATCTGCTCCAATATATAAAGGCAGACTAATATCCATAGCTTCAATCGTGATATATCCAGCCATATCATTTTCCGGAAGAACATTTTTAATTTGTTCCTGTTCAAATGACCATGCATCACTTAACCCAGATTGCCCTTCACTCAGAATTCTGGCGTTATATGCAGCAAAACTCTGATACAAAGGATCTTCTTCCTCAGGCACTTCCGATCTATGAAATTCTTTGATTTTCTTTTTGTCTTCTTCACTTCTTACATACTCTTTAACGAGTGGAAAAGAAAGACAAGCAGTTCCTGCAAGCATACACAATGCAGCTATCGCAATCAAAACCTTCCTCATTTCTTCTTTCCTTTCCGCTTCTGTACTTTACGAAGCTGCTTATAAAGAACAACAAGATCAACCATCACAATAACAATGACAATACCTGTAATAGCCGCATCCTTGTATTCATCTTCCCAAACACTCGGTCTTCCAGAAGTCTCTTCTTCTATTAGCTTGGCTTTTTCATACGAAATTCTTGTCCCACGCACAAGTAGTCTATGTGAATTGACACCATATGGTGTACATGTCACAAGTGTCACATAATCTTCATTCGCATCAATTCTTAAATCACTGGAATCATTTGGTTCTACAACCTTAATCTGATCTACCTGATAGGCAAGCGTATCATCCAGAATATGCAGGTAAAAAATATCTCCCTCCACAAGCTGATCAAGGTCGGTAAACATCCTTCTGTTTCCAAGACCCGTATGTGCTGAAAGCACACAATGTGAACCAGTACCACCAACAGGTAAAGAAGTACCCATCAGATGTCCGACACCTTTCTGCAGCATTTCTTCTGTTGTACCATGATAGATCATCAAATCGACATCAATCGCAGGAATTTCAATATGTCCCATCGTACCATCACCCTGCTCATTTAACAAAGCAGCATATGGTAATGTCGTAGGATCCAGTTGTTTTCCATCAAAAGGATCAAACAAAATGGCAGGACCATTCATCAATGTTTCATTATATTTTCTGCATTCTTCCCATTGTGAATCTATTTCTTCTGCAGGTATCTCTTCCCGAACAAGATTGTCATAATATGCAGCCCTGTCTTCTTCCATCTTCTCATAATAGAGATTACTGAAAACAGGATAGATAAATACACCTGCTCCAAGAAACATCATCAACACAGCAAAGATTATAATAACTTTTCTTGCCATTTGTTCTCCTTAAATACTTACACATAATACGACATTTGGGCAGAAGTTCCCCCCTGCCCAAATCCGTTATTCTTTGTTACCTGTTACAGTAATCAGGCATCCTCTTTTCTTGAAACAGCTACAAGAACAGCTGCTGCACCTGCAAACAGAAGGATACCACCAATGGCAAACATCCATGTGCCTGCACCACCAGTGGAAGGAAGGTTAAAACCTTTCTGGTTGAGAATTGTCATGCTGAGCATACTGATGTGTGTATCAGATTCTTCAGTAATAGATCTTTCATTAACAATTGGTTTTCCCCCAATCATTGCTGTGCTGGAATTGGAAAGATCAGACTTTGTAGTATCATCAGCAGTCAGTATAATTGTTACATCTCCTGCCAACTGGAAATCATCTGCTGTATCAACTTCCTTCAAAATGTATGTACCTTCTTTAAGGCCTGTCAGAACAAGATTACCCTCAGTATCTGGTGTCAGTTTTACTTCATCCTGAGCTGTAGGAGTATTGTCTACATGATAATTTCCATTGGAATCCTTCACAACCTTAAGTTTAGTATCATCATTAACTGAACCAGCATAAATTTCAAACTGAACACTTCCTGCATTGGTTGCTGTCTGGTTATCACTGAATGTCTTGTCAATATCAATTCCATAAGTATAGACTAATGTCTCATCAGAGCCTTCATATGTATATGGTCCTTTGCCAAGTGTCCATTTTGCAGTGTTCATATTCTCGTTCACTGCATCAGAACCAAGAACTGCATGATATGTAACAACAATCTTGATGTTATTTTCAGATGCAAGAGCATTCAGATCTGCAATACCAGCTTCAGTAAATGTGATTGTGAATGTAGGATATTTTGTACTCTCTTCAGTGCCAAAAGTCACATTAGCAATTTTCTCTGTACCTTGTGTTTTAGTAAATGAAGCTGATTCTGGACTAGCAATATACGAATATGTATAGGTTGCAACATCTATTGTTCCATTATTAGTCTCATTATCCTCTACAACCTTCATTGTAAAGGTGGATTTGCTGAAAGAATGATGCTGAATGGTATCCTTCAGAACAGCAGAAGTTACTCTTGTAGCATCTGTGACTTTAGTAACTGGCATTGTAATCTGGTATGTCAATGTATCAGACATATTAGCAGATGTTGATTCTGCAAAAGTCTCACCTACACCATTCTTGACAAGCTTTGTCACATACTGTGTATCAGCCTTCAACTCAACAGAAACATCTTCACCATCAACCACCTGTACAAGACTGCGTTCAACCGCAATTCCCTGAGGAACATCACAAGCAATCAGATAATAACCATCTGGAACGTCTGTGATTGTTGTGGAAGTGACAGGATTTGTCCCTTGATTAACAGTAGTCTTATAAGATGTTGTTATATTCTTCTTCTTTACATAACTTGTCAGCCAGTTGGAAAGAGTTTCCATATCTGCAGAAAGAGGCTCTGTACCTTCTTGTGAAGTAGGATCACCAGTAATATGGCTCAAAAGTGATGCCTCAAAATATGTTACATCCAATGTCTCAGTATCTTTCAGCTCAATCCTGATATGCGCTGTTCCTTTACCCGGCTCAGTTGTTACAAGACTCAGATTTCCGGCACCATTTAAAGTAAGATAGAAAGTTCTTGGTTTGGTTGGTTCATTAGTATAGCTTGTCTTAGCTGTCGCGAAGAATTCTTCAAAATTATTTGTTACTGTATAAACTGCATCACCATCAGTTTCCTGTGCACCTTCTTGAAGCACCTGATAAGCATTTGCTTTAAGTCCAGTCAAATCAGAAATACCATCTGGTGCTGTGATTGTGATGGACCCAGTGTCTTCTGCCGCTGCGCTAAGCACAGCACCAGAAGAGAGCACCAGTCCCAAAGACATAATTGCTGCAATCTTTTTCTTTAAATTTCTAAACATTTTTTCTTCCCTTCGTATTTTTATTTCCATTCTCAAGATGAGAAGATATATATTCCATCAATCTTTGGTTGCCTGGAATATTGCTGCAGACGTGTCTGCAGGGAATCAAACTGCTTTTGTTCATTTCATTAAACTTATAAGATATCTCTCTCATCCCCTTTCATGCGTATTTCTCTTCTTTCTTGTAACAAACATTAATCCTGTCGCAATACTCATTATCAACATTCCCACCATGATATATGTACCAGGTCCACTTCTGCCAGATGAAGGAAGATCGAAAGCTTTTGTATTTGGCAAAAGTAGATTTCCATCTTTATCTGTAACAAATACAGGTGGATTTTCACCATCAGCCTCAACAGGAGTTATCGTGATTTTTCCTTCCGCATCTGTCGTTATTCTCCACTGTCCTTTTGGCGTTATCCGTCCATCGGGTGCAGAGGTTTCAATCAAACGATATTCTGAGTTTTGATATAGGTTCTTGAACTCTACTTTCCCATCATTTACTGAACTATAGTTTCCTGCAAGCTGCCAACAGTTTTTATTAAAATCAGTTGCGTCAACACCCTCATCATGATTATGATTTGTATCTGTGCATATCAACTTCAAAAGCTTAAAATTTGCTCCAGATAACTTCTGTGTATAGTCTTCAACAGCAACCTTATAAAAGATCAGGTCACCACTGTACTTCAGATTACTGAATGTAATTTCTGCATTAACACCTGAGATTGTCCCTTCCGCAATACCATCACAATCTTCATCGGGATTAACAAGTACGTTGAATCCTTCAGTATTCGTTTCAGAAATACTGTATGTAACATTGATTGGAAGTTTGTTGATGAGGATTGTTTCACCATTCTTGAGTTTGAATGTTCCTTTACCCTCAACTAAATCCAATGTCCCAGTGCCTGGTTCTTTTCCCTCTGCACTTATCGTATAGGGGTATTTACCTGTCAATGCGGACTTTTGATAATCAAATGTGATTTCAAATTCATACTCTTTTGTAGTCTTGTCCTCATCTGTTGCAGCATTACCACCAACAACTTTATTGACAGAAACGGAACCAGTCTTTAGTTTGTTTGTAAAGGTAACACTTTGTGTATCTGGCGCTTTAATAGTACCTGTCGAGGATTGATAACCTTCGTATTCTCCGCTTGTTGAACCATTTTCAGCTTTTACTGTTGTAATCCACTTGTCTGTAAGAGGATTACTTTCTTTCTCTCCGGTTTCTGCACCATATTCATAAACATGATATGTCATACCGGCTGGTAAACCATGAATTGCAACGCTCTGTCCACCATATAAAGCAAATGAAGCTTGTGCAGTAGTAGCATTGTTATCTGCAGAGAAAGAGAGCTGATAACCAGTATTTCCATCATTCGTGACATCCACATAACTTCCCAGGTTCGTATCTGTTTTAGTAATCACCGAAGAACTACCGGTGAAGCTTAAATCTGCCTTACCATCCAGGTTTGCCTGATTTTGCACATCAGAAAAAGCTATAGAGTTAAATCTGCTTGTAACGGATTCTATCGTCAGCGTATTAAACTGATCTTTGACACTTTCAACCTGATAAACCGGATCATACCAGATTTCAGCCTTACCATTTTCAAAATTTGCTGATACAGTTTTCTCAGAACCGTCGACAAGATGCTTCAATTTCACATTAAATGTGCCACTTGATTGCTCATTGAGTTGAATCTGCAAATACAACTGTCCTTTCAATTTGGAAGCTCCGTGATCCTCGTTTTCCGGAATGTATACATGTTCTACTTCATATCCTGGATCCAGATAGATATTTGCTTCACCATTTTCAAAACTTACTGGGATAGTTGTTGCCGTATTTTGTGATGACTGATCTGTAACCGTTTTGTTGCGCAACCGGACATTCAATGTCCCATCAAAGTCAGCTTTTTCATTTGACTCATTTACAAGTCTCAACTGTGTCACCTGGTCATACTGACCGGTTATCGTAAAGAAGAACGGTGTGCCTGATTCAGGTGAATCATCTACGAGGTCTTCCAGCTCTTTACTGACGTTAACAGTTCCTGTTCCCTGATCAGCCACCTGAACAAGAGTCTCCGTTGCAAACAAACCAGAAATATCTGTGTTTGAAAGATCTTTTACATTTGGTGTGTATACATAGTAATTTTTATTTGTTACCAGTGTTTGCCCACCAATTTCAACATGATCCAATGTCTGCTCTGGATTCTTTGCCAGCCAGAAGCCCAATGTACCATCTGTAGCATAACCTTCCATGGATATAATTTCACTTCCGGCTTTTTTATAGACAGTTACAGGACCACTATAATGATCCAGATCTACGTCTGAACCATTGATTGTTGCTGTTCCACTAAAAATCAATGTATGTGCCGTGACGTTGTTGTTCTGCTTAAGATTCAATACCGGAATATCCTGATCTGTAAACTGATACAGGTTACTACCTTCGGTTATGTACTTTCCTACATCTTCGGCAAGAAAGATATACCGGTCATCCTGGTTGCTGTATTTGTTCTGCCAGGTAATGCTGCCTTCAACTGGAGATTTTGTCTCTTCAGAAAGTATGTCTTCCTTCACCTGCAGTGTTGAACGTATAAATGTCAATGTTTCATCAATCGCATCCTCTGCAGAAAACTGTGTCATTGAATTAAACATCCATCCCGCATACTGCCCAACACGAATACCATCGCCAATATCACCAGCATCCGCATATACGCCTGTATCATCTACATATACATGCGTAATCGATTCATTTGTAATATAACCATCAGGTGGTTTACTTTCCAAAATGATGTATTCGCCTTCTTCAAGATATGTAGAGGTATCATTCTCATTAACGAGATATGCATCCATGCTTCCGCTGCGGATATATGCATCAAGTTTGGATGGAAACAGCATTGCTCCATCAATCTTCAAAGCACCTTTACCTGCATCCTCCGAAGCTTTCTGTGTTTTATTTGTATCCCATGCCTTAGTTGTAAGAATCTGATCATAAGATTTTAATGTTCCATCATTGTTATACAGTGCACCATTCTTCCAGGAACCATCTGATTGATTTATATAACCTTCATGTTCAACTTTAGAACTGAGCTGATATAGCTTGAACTCAGCTCCATCAATACGATTTCCCTGCCAGTCAGTCTTCTGTACACGGATTCTGTTCAATACATTAGTCACATAGATCTGCACTGAATATTGACGTTGGAATTTTGCTTCATTGGGCGTCTGTGTCGCAAGTCTTACTATATTTTCTGGATCAACATCATCAAGAGAAGTCGCACCTTCCGCATAGTAGAATGCAACATTGTATTTACTATCTTCCGCATTTTCTTTATCAATGTTAAACGGATATGATTCCTCTACCTTGCCAGGTATATTTTCGACTTCAATTTCATACAGATCACGAGCATTCTTACTTGCAACAATCGTGCTGGTCTGCCTTGTTTCCTGAATCAGCCTTTCCTGATTTCTTGCTGCATCGAGAACTGAATTCATATCCGTGATGTCATCATTCAGAATCGTCCAGCCTGCATTTGGTGTACCATATAGCGCATGAAGATCTTTCTGATCATAGATTGATCCACCTTCATCACACATAACTGCAACTGCAAATATGATGCCATTGTCCGGATTATCTATCTTCTTTCCTACAACAGGTGGTCCACCATTTTCTCCATCTTCATATGTATAGAGATCACTCGTTAATGTAACTGTCAGCTTAGCCTGTGCATATGCACCAGTTTTCCAATAGTTTTTTGATTGAATAACACCAATATTACCTGAATTGTTTTGCTTGCGATAGTACAACGATACATCCCCATTCGAACGATATCCAGGTGGTATCTTAACTTCTTCAAGAACAAAATATAGCATTCCATCCTCTGCCAGTTCCTGGAATGTAATTATCTTTCTTGTTTCACTGATGAAATTCAAATGACCATTTTCATCCGTTACACCCTGAGCAATTGGTTTATCACTACTTTTATCAGCAATATATGAGCCATTGTCAACAATTACCTCACCGTTTTCATATGTTTTTGCAGGCCACAGTGCAAATTCTGCCCCCTGTACAGGACGTCCATCTTGATCCGTCTTTGTAATGCCAGAAGCAGGCACAGCAAGCATATTAAACTTCATAACAAGATTGGAGGCACCCTGACCTCTTTCAAGATAAAACAGCTTCAACTCATGCTGGGTATTTTTGTCAAATGTATTTGTTGACATCGTATCTTTTCCCCATTCCTGACCATTTGCTTCGCCAGCACGTGTGAATATCTCTTTTAATGTTGTTTGCTTAATACCATGTGCTTTTTTATACTCATCAAATGTCCCGGTTTCCTCTGCTTTTGTCGCATGGTCAACCCAGCTCCATTGATCAGTTTCATTGCCGTTTTGTTTGCCACTAGTTAATTCTGACAATTCCGGGGTATCTTCCAGATACTGACCATTTTCCAATCGCATTGGTGTTAGCCCTGTATATACATTTCCTGTTTCAAAATCGATGATCGTGAAACACTCATCATGGATACCACCAATATCTGAGACGAGTACGTCATCAATATAAACCCAGACATCATCATCTCCAGAGAATGTAAAATACATTGGCGTGTCCGCATCTATCTTTCCATCTTCAGGTTGCAGAAAGATTGTTTCCATGCTCAATCCAAACAAATAGTTAAAACCACCAATTTGATTGAAAACCTGGTTTTTTGGAACGAGTTTTCCATCATCTCCAACAGAATAACTGCCATTGCTATTCTCAAAGACACGATTTGTATCATCAAAAGGGAAAAACATACCATTCGGCGAACTCGAGCCTTTTACTGCCCAATTGTCATAAACATCAAAATAACCATCACTTGTTTCACCATTTGAACCAATATTCTGAGTATCACGATAAACTGCATAATTCTCATGGCTGTTATATTCATAGCCACCGTTTCCATCATATTTCAACAGTCCCTGCACATTCTTGTATACAGATCTTGCGCCCGAAACAAGATCTGTATTAGCAGGATTAAAAAGATATGCGAGCGACATATCGCTCTTATTTACTGTATTGTCGTAAAATCCTTTATCAGTGATCTCATTATTGTATTTGTTATAATCATCTGCCAGCTCCAATTGTGGGAAACCATCTGTCCCCAGTTTTTCAGATACAATACCCGGATATATACCATACTTCAATCCATCTGAAGCGTCTGTGGAAAAAGGATGACTATTATCACCTGTCCAGTAATTCCACGGACCTTTCCCAGTCTCTGTCGATGTAAACTGAAAAGGAACTTTATAATTTAAAGTAAAAGTGCCATCGGTATTCTGCCTATATGTATAATCAAACAGATTGAATTTGACATGAGCAGGACTCACTGTAGAAATGATGTGATTTTCTATATTGTCCTGTGTATATACCTCTGCCTCCGCAGTGATAATCTGTACTTCCAAAGGAACAGCCGATTCACTCATCAGATACCCATTCTGCAATGTCCCTGTAATCACATATGTTCCACCATCTGTTATACCTTCTTCCGGAATTTGAGAATAATCCCATGTTACTGGTACTGCAGAACCATCCTGGATAAGAACATGTGATGGCAACATGGACGAAACTATATCTTTTGTGACTGGTGAATCTATCGAAGCAGAAAGATTCAAAACATACTGTCCATTTTCAAACACAAGTACATCAGAATCTATCGACCAGTATTCCACAACGAAAGTATTATTTTGATTATTATCTGGCTCAGTTGAAGGAACAGGTGTTTCCGTTACTTCTGGTGACATGGAAGGAAGGGGTTCTGGTGATGAAACAGGTTCAGAGGAAACTGCAGGTACGTCAAAATTCTCCTCAGTATCCTGAAGAGAATCTCCTGCTATTTCTTCTGTTTCTGTCACATCTGTATCACCCAGCTCTGTTGCGCTTACCGGTTGGAAAGCTCCCACAAGCAACAAAACGGCAAATACCATCTGACAGAACTGTTTCACATATCTTTTTTCCATTGCATGCCCCATATATACAATGACAAAATGTTCTACATTCTGTTCAATGAAGTAACGGAATAGTCACACCTGTGACTATCCAGCTATTGTTTATACCGAAAAGAATGGATGTTGTCAACGAATATGCGCACATTCATCTATACCCACCCACCGCAAAAAATGCGTATTTTATCACTTTTTTTACATTTCAGGCCATTTGCTTAGTTATCATTTGATACTTGTTCTTCATCCTAATACAACAAAAAAGAGGCCACCTCAATGACCTCCATCATGCGCGTTCTGCAGTGATGATATCCTCTACTTCCTTCAATCCGATTTCCAGAAACTCTGCTATTTCCACATTTGAATATCCTTTGGCATATTTTGCCATCACAATTCTTCGTCTTTCTTCGCCGACTCCTTCAGCTTTACCTTCAACTCTTCCTATCTTAGGATCTGTCATGAATTAATCTGCTTATTTGGGTGAATAATATAGTTCCAGTTTCCAAACTGATCGCATGGTTCCAGATTGATCGTTTTTGCTTCTTCTTCACTGATCTTTCTGTTCAGTTCATACTTGTTATAATCTGCTACGCATTTCACTTTCAATCCTTTGCTGGTTGTTATGCTGCTGATCAGATTGATGACTGTCACTATATCTGTTAATGGCTTTCCTTCCCAGTTTTTTGTAATATAGCAGAAAAGCCTGTGTTCTATTTTGTTCCACTTGCTTGTGCCGGGTGGAAAGTGTGACATATGGATCTCTAATCCCGTCAGATCTGCCAGCTGTTGCAGCTGATATTTCCATTGCAGTCCCCGTGGTCTGTTGCTTCCTCCTCCGTCTGCGTTGATATATATTCTTTTTGCAGTTGGAAATGTATGTTTCCCTATATCGAACCACCACCGCCCAATACTCTCGATCGCAAACTCACTTGTATCATGATCTGTTCCCAGATTTACATACCCTGTGTTGTCGTTCAATACATAGATGCCATACGGCGCTACCTTCCCGAGTTCCGGTAACGCAAAATCATGATCCAGTACCAGTCGGGGATCTTTTGACTTCCGGTATTCCGAACCATTGTTTTCGAAATTACCAATCAGCTCTTTTTTCTTGGTATCTACTGATATAACCGGATCGCCAGTTTCCAGAAACTCTGCAGCTTTGTCATCAATAAAGCAAAACTGCGCGTTACGATCGGGATGCGGTTCTCCAACCTGCAGGTTTTTCTGATTCTGCTGCTTACTGTAACCCAGTGCTTCCAATGCCCTGCTTACTATGTTGTGACTGACTTTATATCCATACTGTTCAAGTTTAGCTGTTATTTTCCTCAGGCTCATTGTAGTCCAGGTAATAACTTTCATCGGACTGCCATATGTAGAATTCCGGATGATTTCTTCTATTTTCTCATAGAGACCAGGGTTCTTTTCTCTGGCGCTCTTTCTGCCTCCACCTGGTCTTCTGATCCGGTAATTATCGCGATCATTGGCAGAAACAGACACTTCCTTTTCTGCATCCTTCATTCCGTTTGTTATGGTATTGCGTGCAGCTCCGGTCATATTACTGACAGCAGCTGTACCACCATGACCAAGCACTTCTGCAGCAGCGCCAAAAAGAATCCGTTTTTGTTTTTCATCCAAGAACGGTGATACCTTGTTCAGAATATTCTCGATTGCATTTCTTGTTTCAAAGCTGGCAGTCATACTAGTTCTCTCTTACAGAAATAGTATACCACATTGTAACAAAATAGCCAGATCAATTCGTTACAATATAATCAATTTATTTCGTGACGGTTCCTAACTTGTAGTTAACAACCTTTGCAACAATGAAACCCTCTTCCTCAGAAACCTCCCCATTTGGTATTTCCAACCAGATATCACCAATGCACTTAAGACCACAAGCCAAAAGAAAACCGGTATATTACCGGTCAACTACACCACTCTCTTACCTGTTCTATGGAAGAAGATGCAACTCTTGCGATCAATTCATCACTGAGACCTTCCTGTCTAACCTTTCTCAACATTTCAATCTTTATTATTCTGTCTTCTTGAAGGCCTTCCTGAAATCCTACTCTATACCCTTCCGCAAAGCCTTTTTCATACTCAATGAGTCTTGTTGTCTCTTCTACTTCACGTAACAATGCATCTACCAATTCACACATTATTCCTTTTTCTCCTGCAACACGTTTCTTTTTTGAGAATCGTTTCAAATCCCCCGATTGAACCAACATCAATACGCTATTCAACAGACTTCCCATTGTATTTATCAGGGCTTTGATTTCGTCACCTGCACCATTCTCTAACCTGTTCAACGGATGATGATGAAACTCTTGCGATCAATTCATCGCTAAGTCCTTCCTGTCTTAGCTTCCTGACCATTTCAAGTTTTTCCTCAGTCCTGCCTTCTGTATGCCCCTCCGCAAAAGCTTTTTCATGTTCAATGAGTCTTGTTGTCTCTTCTACTTCATGTAACAAATCATCTACCATCCTGCACATAACGCTGCCTCCCTCTCTGATCACTTTCAGTGCTTGCATCTTTTCTCTGAGAATTTCATCATACACATCTTCGGGATTTGAAACGGTAAAGTCATGGCATAGTCTGCCTATGTCCGTTTCATCCTGGTGGTTTGTATCTAACCACATAATATCAAATTTAACCTGGAACACAATTCCCATCTGCTTAATATTCTTCTGAACAGTATATGCCTGGCATCCACCCCCAAACACATCACCTTTCACAATGAAAATCACATACAGCTTTCTCATATTGGAAAAATCTTCACCAGGAAGAAGTATTTTGGTATCTATCATGGAACCATGATATCTTGCCCGTTCAGGAATAGCACCAGCAGGATCATTCTGCACTTCCAGATTATAGACAACACCATTTTGATCAATAGCCAATATGTCTGGCCAAAGACTCCTTCCCCACAAATTGCACATGTCCTCCTGGGTGAGAACTGTTCTGATTTTGATAGTGTCATCTTTCAACAAAACCCGGAGCACATGCTCTACGCAACGCCTGTCACGCAGGACATTGCGCATGAACAAATCACTCATCAGTGTCATCTTCTGCGAAATTTCTTCACTTCTTGAAGCCCAATATTTTTCCAAGTCAACTGTCATAACTGTCTCCTTCTACTATTTCTTATTGCCTGAAGTTGACAGTTCTCCTCAAAATTTCTTCTATTTTTTTCGAAACCTCATCCTTGCATGAATACCTTGCAAATGATGACCATCAGAAAAGAGAACTGGATTTATCCAGTTCCCTTCATACCAATATACTCTCACTACCTGCTTCTTTGTTTCTCATATCTTGCGGATTGAGAAAACCAATACCACTGTTCAAGCAGGTGTCCTCTTTGCAAAGGCTGGATGATAGATTGTTGAATGCTTTCTTTTCCTTCTCTTGATATTGCATATGAAACAATTTTCTTCAATGCTTTTAATACAAGAATAACAAACAACGTAATGAAGAAATAATGATCAAGAAAATCCACTACCCATTGTCCTACAAAGGCAATCACCAGCAATAAGATAAAACCAGCCCCAAAGATAGAATCCAGTACAATTTCTGCAATACTTCTCATCTTCCATTCTCCTTTCCATGAACACTTTCATATAGTTTTGTTGTCACAAAATACACCGGTGCACTTGCCGCAAAACTGCCAAGTGCTTCCATAAACCCCTGTACACCACCACTTCTGGCATGTCTTCTATACCACAATGTCAATAGACCAAATCCAATACATAACAGTATTCCAAACCACTGCAACTGCAACATCACAATAAATCCTGGAATGAATGCATCCAGTATAAAACTCTTCAAAATATCCATCTTCTACTCCTTTCAGGAAAGCGTATCCGCATTGATCTCAATACCAAGACCAAGTGTTGTATTCAATGCAAGAACACCCTTATTTCCTTCATAAATAAAATCCTTTCGGTTGTCGTAGGCAGAAACCCACTGCTCTTGGGCGGTGGGAGGAGCCTTGTAAATTCGTGACCATTAACCTTGGCTCTCGATGTATTTTTGTATAGCAGCTGATGACACCTCTCTTATACAACATGCAAAGTAACCATCAGGCAAAAAGATTTTCTTCTTCCAATACTGCTATAGACAAGAAGTTTGGGTATTTTTGTATCGCAAACTCTGTCTGTAGTATCGTAGCGTATAAGAAAATGTTTTACATTGTCGGCAATAGAACCTTTGAGCAGATGCTTGCGGTACTTCGTAACGAGAACTATGTGTACCTTCAGCTTATACTTGCGTCTATTATGACGGTTATATCTATTGTTATGTAGAAATACCCCAAAAAATATTGACTTCCACTAATAAATGTTATATTATATGTATAATAAAATAACAATGCGGAACACTTATGGGGCAAATGACGGTTACAGCTAAAATTCAGATATCTGTTAATACAGACAACAGGGTTTTACTAGATGAAACCATGTCTGTTTATTCTGATGCCTGTAATTATGTATCTGACTATGTGTTCCGTACACATGACCTGAAGCAGATTTCTTTGAATAAGGTTTTGTATTCCACTCTCCGAGAAAAG
>CAJKOS010000004.1 GCA_905201565.1 uncultured Erysipelotrichaceae bacterium | reverse complement strand
GGTAGCCCCAGTAATATAGCCCCTTCCCACGGGGAAGGGGTTTGGGGTTAGGGATTGAGAACAAGCACTTTTTTGGAAAAACAGACTTTTTCTACAGTCTGTTTATATATCTATAATAACAGAAAATCTTACACAATTCAACCCTTTTGTGTATATTGCACAAATAACTATTTTAAAAGTCGGGAATAATTCACTTTCTTTTTCTGATAAAAAATTGTCAAACCACTTGATAATGAGAGAAAAATTTTGTATAATAGAGAAGTAGAAATTTAGCGGACGCTTTGCGCCTGCGAAAAATTCACAAAATTTTTAGGAGGAATATTCCAATGTCAGTTAAAGTTGCTATTAACGGTTTCGGCCGTATCGGACGTCTTGCTTTCAGACAGATGTTCGGCGCAGAAGGTTATGAGGTAGTTGCAATCAACGACCTTACAAAGCCCTCAATGCTCGCTCAGCTTTTAAAGTATGATACAGCACAGGGCGGTTACTGTGGTAAGATAGGTGAGAACCTTCACACAGTTACTGCTGATGACGAAGCAGGCACAATCACAGTTGACGGCAAGACACTTAAGATCTATGCTATGGCTAAGGCTAATGAACTTCCTTGGGGCGAAATCGGTGTTGACGTAGTTCTCGAATGCACAGGTTTCTACTGCTCAAAGGACAAGGCACAGGCTCACCTCGATGCAGGTGCTAAGAAGGTTGTTATTTCTGCTCCCGCAGGTAACGATCTGCCCACAATCGTTTACAGCGTAAACGAAAAGACTCTTACAGCTGATGACAAGATCATCTCTGCTGCATCTTGCACAACAAACTGCCTCGCTCCTATGGCTAAGGCACTGAACGACACATTCCCTATCCAGGCTGGTATCATGACAACTGTTCATGCTTACACAGGTGACCAGATGATCCTCGATGGACCTCAGAGAAAGGGTGACAAGCGTCGTTCCCGTGCAGCTGCTCAGAACATCGTTCCGAACTCCACCGGCGCTGCTAAGGCAATCGGACTTGTTATTCCTGAACTGAATGGCAAGCTCATCGGCTCTGCTCAGCGTGTTCCGGTTCCTACAGGATCCACAACTCTGCTGTACTCTGTTGTCAAGGGTAAGGATGTTACTGTTGATGCTATCAACGCAGCTATGAAGGCAGCTGAGTCTGATTCCTTCGCTTACGTTGATGAACCAATCGTTTCTTCCGACATCATCGATGAAACACATGGTTCCATCTTCGATGCTACTCAGACAATGGTCAACAAGATCGACGATGACACATACGAAGTACAGACAGTTTCCTGGTACGACAATGAGAATTCCTACACATCTCAGATGGTTCGTACAATCAAGTACTTCGCAAACGTTAAATAATCATTGCGTCAATCGGAAAACGGGGTTATACCCCGTTTTTTTTGCGGTTATCTACAATATTCTGAAAGTGGTGACAAGATAAGGCATTTATCGTGGAATTGGTGCGTTGAAATGATGGGACAATGTAGATAAAATATAAAAAGGAGGATTTTTATGAATAAACTTCCGGGAAAACTGAATCTCTTGCGGCGCAACAGCGGGATGTCGCAAAGTGAAATTGCCCAGAAACTTCTCGTGCCGGTTTCTGAGTATATGAATTGGGAAAATGGCAACAGCATTCCCAGCATAGAACAATTAAAAGTCATTGCGGATACTTTTCATGTGGATGTTTCTGCACTGATTGATAACACCGTCGCATTTGTCGCTCCACAGCCGGTAGAAAAAGCAAATGAAGCGGAAAAGAGTGTGACTATTCCATTTGTCTCTAATGGCGGCATCAATGCTACACAGGAACTTGGCAACACACTTGGTGATACAGTGGTTGCCGGAAATATGAGTGGCATTGAACAAGGTGATACGGTTGATGGTGGTACAAAGGTTATGGACACAAATGCCTTTTCCTTCGATGATGAAGAAGATGAAGAGGATGAGGAAGAAGAGACCAGGCCTAAGAAGACAGTCAAGGTCAAACATGCAAGTCCTTTTCAGAACAAGAAGACATGGTACATCCTTGGTGGATGTGGTGTGGCATTAGTTGTCATCCTTGCGGTAGTGCTTCTTGTCAATGGACTTGGTGGAGGCAGTTTAAATGCTTTGTCTGATGTGAACAGATTGTCACTTGGTTCAAGATATTCCATCTTTATTGAAAACAGTGGTTCCATCAAGGCAAGGGGACAGGGCTATAACTCCACAGCACTCAGTGGCAGTGTACAGGTTTCCACCTATTCTGACTGGTCACTCGGTCTGAAAGAAGATGGTACAGTTTCTTCTACAAATACATCCATTGATACATCTGACTGGACGGATGTGAAGATGATTGCGGCAGGTTATGACCATGCGGCAGCTGTCAAAGAAGATGGTACAGTGCTCTGTACTGGCAACAGCAGTGCCTGTGAAGTGGATGGCTGGGAAAATGTTTCTTCCATCTATGCTGGTAATGGTGTAACCGTTGCTTTGACAGAAGATGGTTCCTTCCTTTCCAGTGGTGGTGTTAACATTCCAACAAGTGCAGCAGGTGTCAAAGGTGTCGCCATCAGTGATGGTGGTGTGTATTACATCACAACTAATGGTATGGTCAGTGGCATCAGCCTCAATGGCAGCACCATTCCTTCCACCAGCAATCTCAACAATATATCCGCAATTGCGGCAGGTTCTGACTTTGTAGCAGGACTTGGCAAAGATGGTTCAGTTAAAGTTTCAACGACAAACGCTGATCTTTCCAAAGCTGTAGAAAGCTGGAAGAATGTGAGATACATCGCAGCCAATGGCAATACCCTCATCGGTATGACAAGCAATGGACAGATGTATGGTACAGGTGATAACCAGTATGGTCAGTATGAAAATACAGCAGGTACAGAAGCTACACCATCTGCTTCCGCAGATACAAAGCTTTCCAGTGTACAGAACATCACCTTCTCTGAAACACCTGACAATGTGCAGATTTCATGGGATGCGGTAGAACATGCGGACTACTATGAAGTAACAGTGGAGCCGGGAGGCATCAAGAACAATTCCCAGAGCAATTCCATCAGTATCCGTGCTGAAGAGCTGGAAGATGGTACTTCCTATACAATTACAGTAACTGCAAAAGCAAACAATACGGATGAATACCAGGATAGTGATCCTTCAACGGTAAACTATCAATACACAAGAAAACAGACACAGCTTGCGGTACCTTCAGAAATTACTGCTACGGCCGATAGCGGCGGGTCATGGATTATCAGTTGGCTGCCTGTAGATAATGCGACAAGCTATGATGTGTATATCAATGGAACGTATGTAGCAGGAAGCACTGGTCTTCCGAATGCGACGGTATCGAAGAGTCTTTTTGATCTACAGGATGGTGTTACTTACAATGTTGCGGTTGTTGCAAAGTCCAGCGATGATAAGTATTCCGACAGTGAAAACCAGTCAGTGGCATTAGTGTATAATGAGTTGCGCTACGGTGTGACATTGAATTATTCTGATGGTGAAACTGAAACGGTAGAACTGAAGGCTGGTACTTATAATCTGCGTGATATTGTCACCCGTTATACAGCAGACCAGATTGTAGATCAGACAATTACTGTTTCTCAAAATATGACAGTCGATGTTCAATTGATAACTTCAGAAAGCCCTGATTCAGGGACAACGGAAGGGTAAGCTTACAGGAGGGGAGATATTCATGGATAAAGTGTGGTATTACATGAAGAGTGATCGTTCAAAGTACGGTCCTTATACAGACCGTGAGCTTGCCAATCTTATTTCCAAAGGCATATTGACGGAAAATGACTGGATCTGGATGCCTGATCTTTCCGGATGGCTGAAGATTGGAAATACGATTTATTCGTTCTATCTTCATGAAGACAGCGAATTCGAAAATGATTTCAACATTTGAGCAGGAGATACTCCTGCTTTTTAGGAGAAGAAGATGAAAGCGAGTATTCTATTTGATTCAAAAACTGGTCATACAAGGACTGCCGGTGAATGGATCAGCAAAGGTATGGAAGAAGCAGGAATTGAGACAAAGTGTTTCAATATCTTTGATGTTGATCAGTCTTGGGTACAGGATAGTGACTGCATCATTCTTGGCTCCCCCACATACATGGCGGATGTGACAGCTGATATGAAGAAATTTCTGGAAGGACTAAGTGCATACGGAGTTGCCGGAAAGCTTGGCGGAGCCTTCGCGACAGCCCAGTATGACTGGGGCGGAGGAGTGGTTGCGATTGAAACAATGCTCCGTCATATGCTTGTTGCCGGTATGATGGTCTATTCCAGCGGCGGCACAGAGAGTCCTGTCATTCACCTTGGACCGGTGTCGGTGAATGGAAATGGGGAAGAGGTCTTTGTACAGTTTGGCAGAAGGATGGCTGCGCAGTGTCTCAAGCTGAAGTAGTATAATTGCCACAAGACAGGGAATACGATATAATGCTTGCGAAACCGGTGATCGGAAATAGTACTTCATAGCAAAGGCAAAAGAGAGGGCGGAATGGTGGAAACGCCTGCTGGAATGATGGAGGAATGCATCCGGGAGGGCAGACCCGATAATGTAGGGCTGACGAAGAGGCGCGTTAAGCTGTTTGAGTATAAGGAAAAGTGGAACCACGCGAGGCGTCTTTTTGTTGAGATGCCTCTTTATTTTTCAGGAGGACGATATGATCAGACTGTACAATTCCAAAACATTGAAAGTAGAAGATTTCAAACCGATTCATGAAGGACATGTGGACATGTATGTATGTGGTCCAACGGTCTATAACTATGCCCATATCGGTAATGCAAGACCGATGATTGTCTTTGATGTGTTGAAGAGATTGTTTGAAGCAGAGGGATATTCGGTAACGTATGTATCCAACTTTACCGATGTGGATGACAAGATTATCAATAAGGCGATTGAGGAAAATACGACAGAGGCAGTGATTGCCCAGCGGTACATTGATGCTTACCAGGATGTCAGAAGGCAGTTGAATACAGAACTGCCGGATATGACACCAAGGGTTACTGAGACAATGCAGGATATCATTTCCTTCATTGATGAGCTCGTTAAAACAGGGCATGCCTATGAAGTAAATGGTGATGTGTATTTCAGTGTGGATAGTGTGAGTGATACATATTGCGAGATTTCCCACCAGAAGTTATGCGAACTGGAAGCTGGTGCCAGCGAAAGAGTGGATGATACGGGCAGTGGAAAGAAGAATCCATGTGACTTTGCTTTGTGGAAGAAGACGGATAAAGGTATCAAGTGGAATTCTCCATGGGGTGAAGGAAGACCGGGCTGGCATACAGAGTGTGTTGTCATGATTAACAAGAATCTTGGCAACCTGATTGATATCCACGGTGGTGGTATGGACCTCAAGTTCCCACATCATGAAAATGAGTGCGCACAACAGGAAGCTCTGCATCACAATTCCCTGGCAAACTTCTGGGTACATAATGCCATGGTCAACATCAATGGTGAAAAGATGAGCAAATCCCTTGGCAATACACTATGGGCAAAGGATGTTGTCAGTGCCCTTGGCACGAATCTTACAAGATGGCTCGTGAGTTCTGTGCATTACCGCAAGGAGCTCAACTTCTCTGATGAAACAGTGGAGACTGCCCGCAAGGAACTGGACAAGGTGCTGAATCCGATGCGCCAGGCAGATGTCAAAGCGGCGATGGCAGATAAAGATATGGGCGATGGCTATGATGAAGAGAGTTATCGTGCCTTCCTTGACTGCATGGATGATGATATGAATACACCAAATGCCTATGCGGTGATCTTTGAGACGGTCAAGAAGCTGAACCAGGCACTGCGCAAGAGGGAACCTGACTTTGCGGAAGTGGGCAAGTACCGCAATGCGGTGGAGAAAATGTTGAAAGTTCTCGGTATTGTGGTGGAAAAACCAGAGGTAACAGAAGAGGACAAGGAAACATTTGATCAGTGGAATGCGGCCAAGGCGGAGAAGAATTTTGAAGCTGCGGATGCATACAGAAAGAAACTGATGGAAAGAGGACTGCTCTGATGACACCAAATGAGTGCTCTGGTCGTACGCTTGCCTTCCTTGGGGATGCGGTGTGGTCGCTGTGTGTCAGGGAATATCTTCTTGAAAAAGGAGAGGGAAAAGGCAGTCAGTTACAGAAGAAAAGTATTGCCTATGTCAGTGCCAAGGCACAGTGTTTGTTTTATGAAACATTGCATGAGGAAGGTTTCTTCACAGTGGAAGAAGAGGAATACTTCCGTCGGGGCAGAAATGGCAATGCAGGTACTGTACCACATAATACCGATGTAAAGGTGTACCGGATTTCCACAGGGTTTGAGGCAATGCTTGGGGCTTTGTGGTTACTGGAAAGGCGGGAAAGAATCCGCGAGATATGGGACAAAGTAAAGGACTTACGGGAGGATAAGGCATGACACAATATGTGTATGGGAAAAATGTTGTAAAACAGATACTGTCAGATAGCGACAGGGCAAAGGTAATCTACCTTTCTTCCCGTGATGCAAAGATTGAGGAAATGGCAAAGAAGCGCCATGTGCTGGTAAAGATGGTTGATCGCAAGACCATGGAGAAGATGGCAAAGAGTGACCATCATCAGGGTGTACTTGCAGAGATTGAACCATACCGCACATATTCGATTGATGAGATTATCAATGCCAAACCGGAAGGAAAGCACGGTCTTCTCATCATGCTCGATGAACTGGAAGATCCCCATAACCTTGGAGCAATTCTGCGTACTGCAGATGCGGCTGGTGCAGATGGTGTGATCTTCAAGAAGAACAATGCGGTTGGTCTTACCCCGACGGTTGCCAAAGTTTCCGCTGGCGCAATTGATACGGTTAAGTGTGCTGCCGTTACCAATCTTTCCAGAACTTGTGAAGACCTCAAGAAAAAGGGCTGGTGGATTATCGGTGCCGATATGGATGGTACAGACTACAGAGGATTGTCCTATGACATGGATGTGGTGCTGATCATTGGCAATGAAGGAAAGGGTATATCGAGACTTCTTGAAAAGCAGTGTGACTACATTGTGTCGTTACCGATGGTGGGAAAGATTTCCTCTTTGAATGCTTCGGTATCAGCCGGTATTCTGATGTATCAGATTTACAACATGAGATTCCCTCTTCAGGAGGGCGGTTATGGAAAACGCAAGTGAACTACTATATATGAGCCATCTGTGTGACAGCTATGCATACAAGGCTCTTTTTGCTATGTACGAACCGATGATAGCAGCAATCGTATATACCTGTATCAAGAAGTTTCCGGGCTGTTTGTTCAGTACGGAGGATCTTTTACAGGAAGGCAGGCTTGCATTATTGACGGCTATACGCACATATAGGAATGATCGGGGGGCAAAGTTCAGCACATATGCATCACTGCTTGTGAAAAGAACAGTGCAGCGCTATGTCATAGAGACTGTCAGGGAAAATGACAGAATGCAGAAGCGGCGCAGAGATGACAGGGTGAATGAGGCTTCTGTGTACTATGATGCTTCTCCGATCAAAAACTGTTTTGTCAATCCCGAGTATAGTTATACGTATCGGGCAGCTGTGGATAAACTGATACGGGTTGTTTCAAAGCTCGATGAAAAGGACAGGGAGGTTTTGGAACAAAGGCTCCGTGGTTATACATACAAGGAGTGTGCAAACCGCCTTGGGATGTCATTAAAGACGTATGATGGCAGGATATCGAGATTGCGGCGGAAGTTCAAAAAATGCCTTTATGAAGATGCGGATTGACGTTATTGGTTCCTTTGTATAAAATAAGTAAGCACTTAAAGGAGTTTTTGTTATGGCTAAAGATGACAAGGTCATCCTGGCATGTGAAGTTTGTCTGTCCAGGAATTATACGACAAACAGATCGAAGAGCAGTAAGGGCAAAAGACTTGAACTGATGAAGTTCTGCCCGAAATGCGGTAAGAAAACTCTTCATAAGGAAACAAAATAGGAGGTTTCCCATGACAGAAAAAAAGAAGGAGAAAAAGGCAGCTAAGCCTGCCAAGAATAAACAGCCAAAGGATCACTGGTTCTCATTGAGAGGTATCCAGAAGGAAGCAAAGCGTGTCGTATGGCCAAAGTGGAAGGATAGTGACAAAGGTCCTGGTATTTTTTCCACTACTGGTGAAGTACTCATCTTTACCGTATTCTTTGCACTGTTCTTTGTGCTTTGTGAGTTTGGCGTAACATTCTTGTTGAAGTTTATTGGAATTGGAGCATAAGGTATGGCAGACGATAAGGAAGTAAAAGCAGCGATCGATGACGAACACCAGAAGCGCTGGTATGTCGTCAATACATATTCCGGACATGAAAACAGAGTCAAGGAAAACCTGGAGAAGCGTGTCGAAACCATGGGTATTCAGGATTCTTTGTTCCGTATTGTTGTAGCAGAAGAACCGGAAATTGAAATCAAGAACGGCAAGAAAGTCGAAAAGATGCATAACATGTTTCCGGGTTATGTCTTCGTTGAAATGAAGATGACCGATGAGGCATGGTATGTTGTCAGAAACACACCAGGTGTTACCGGATTTATTGGTTCTTCCGGTGGTGGAGCAAAGCCATTTCCGGTTTCCCCGGATGAAATGGAATCCATCCTGAGAAGAATGGGCAAGTCCGATAAGAAGGTTGAAGTCAACTTCTCTATTGGTGATACAGTCAAGATTCTCTCCGGTCCATTCTCCGGTATGGAAGGCAGAGTCAGTTCCATGAACGATCAGACACAGGTCGCTAGTGTATTGACACTGTTGTTTGGTAGAGAAACACCAACGGATATTGACTACACAGCATTGCAGAAAATTGATGAATGATGGCAAGAGCAGTAATTCACTGCTCTTTTCATTTTCCTCTCACATTGGAATAACACTGAACAAAGTACAATAAATGTTCAGTTGTTAACATTTGTAAACAGCCGTGTGATTATTCATTAATTTTGTGGGAGGTTAATGAAATGGACAAAAGAATCGAACAATACATTGCTCATCTCAAAGAAGATGAAAAAGCCAAAGCAACCTGTGAACAGTACAAGCGTGAACTCAAACGGTTTTCATCCTTTTGCAAGGACAAAGAACTTTCAAAAGAAACAATGCTTGCCTATAAGGAAGACCTCATAGCTCATTACAAGACAAGCAGTGCTAATGCTGCACTGGTAGCGATCAATGGGTTTCTTTCCTTTATCAACAAGCAGGAACTCAGAGTAAAGCTTTTCAAGTTGCAGCGTTCTTCCTATATTCAACAAAACAGAGAAATGACAAAACCTGATTATACAAAGCTCATCAAAACAGCACGCAATAAGAAAGATGAAAGGTTAGCACTTCTGATTGAAACCATCTGTTCGACAGGTATACGTGTCTCTGAGGTGCAATACATCACAACAGAAGCACTGGCGAATGGGGAAGCCACCATCAGGATGAAAGGCAAGACAAGAAAGATCTTTCTTCCAGACAGACTGATTCAAAGATTGAAGAAATACATACAAAAGAAACATATACACAATGGTCCTATCTTCATCACAAGAAATGGAAAACCATTAGACAGGTCCAATATATGGAAAATGATGAAGGCATTATGTAAAGAAGCACTTGTGGACCATATGGTTTTTTTTCTATTCAAATATTCTTGTTATATGCGTTGAATAAAGGAAATATTCATCTTTGATGATGGATATTTACCCACATTTAGTACAGAAGAGCCTTTCATTATCCGTATTTTGTGGAAGAGTTTGATGTTTCTGGAAAGAGGAATGTTGACAGTGTGGAGTACATTGAGGACTTTCTGAATAATCCGGTCAACAGAAACAGATTGATTTCTCATAAGCGTAAAATTGGAGAGTGGAAAAAAGAACAACAAGAGTATGTTGATCAATGTTTTCTAAAGAAGAGAAGACAAAGACAGTTTCTTGAATCTATTGATGATAAGCATGCATTTCAATTTGTCACAACCACAAAACAAACCAGATACAGGCAGCAAAACTACTACAGAACTTCTTACACAGTTCATCAGGAAGATGATTGGTTGTATGTTGATTGGCAGTGGCTTGTGAACAAGGATCGTGAATTGATGGCAATTAATCACGAAACAACATTAAAGAAATATCATAGCCAGAAGCAGAGAAATCTGATGACACCTCAATTAAGAGAAGAAATAATGAAACGTGATAACTACACATGTCAGATTTGTGGGAAGTTCATGCCTGATGGAGTGGGTTTGCAAATCGACCATATTGTTCCTGTTGCCAAAGGCGGGAAGACGATTCCTTCAAATCTTCAGGTATTATGTTCCAAATGCAATGCTTCAAAAAGAGACAAGATTGTTCCACCATCCAAAGTCAAAATAAACACATGCTGAATCTGTTCAGAGAAGACCAGTGGTAAATTTTCCGGATGATCCTGAAGAATCAGAGGATCAGAATACAATGCAGATACCTGTAGTGTTCCCTGAAGATCCGGATGAATTTGACTGGTGAGAACATAGTTTCTGAGAAATGATTAACATGCTTAAAAATCTTCAGTTTTTATGCGGTTTTTATTGACGTAGAGCTTGTGAAATATTAATATCATAAGGCACAGCGCTTTTATTGTGCTTACATGCGTGGGAGGATGCGCAATCCGTTTGACCACAGCATGTGGAACTTTCAGAAAAGGAGGAAAGCCACATGGCAAAGAAGAAGATCGCAAAGATTTCCAAACTTCAGTTTCCGGCAGGCGGCGCTAAACCGGGACCAGCTCTTGCTGCTGCAGGCATCAATATGCCTAAGTTCTGCACAGAGTTCAACGACAAGACAAAGGACAGAAAGGGTGATATCGTTCCTGTCATCATCACAGCTTATGAAGACAAGAGCTTCGATTTCGTTCTGAAGACAACTCCAGCTGCAGTGCTTCTGCTCAAGGCTGCTGGTATCTCCAAGGGTTCTGGTACACCTAAGACTGTTAAGGTTGGTAAGATTACAAAGGCTCAGCTCATGGAAATTGCTGAGTACAAGATGCCAGACCTCAGCGCTAACGATGTTGAGGCTGCTGCTAAGATTATTGCAGGTACTGCAAGAAACATGGGTATTGAAGTAGAAGGGATGGATAACTAATTATGGCAGGTAAGAAGTATAACGAAGCCAAGAAGCTGGTTGACCGTTCCAAGCTCTACAGCTACACAGAGGCTATTGAACTCGCTAAGAAGACAAATGTTGCTAAATTCGATGCTTCCGTCGAAGTCAGCTTCTATCTGAATGTTGACCCTCGTCAGGCATCCCAGAACATCCGTGGTGCTATGGTTCTTCCTAACGGCACAGGTCGTTCCCAGAGAATCCTCGTTATCACACAGGGTGCCAAGGTTGAAGAAGCTAAGGCAGCAGGTGCTGATATCGTTGGCGGCACAGAGATTCTTGAAGACATCCAGAAGGGTTGGATGGATTTTGACATTATCGTTGCTACACCGGATATGATGGGTCAGCTCGGCCGTCTTGGTAAGATTCTCGGTCCTCGCGGACTTATGCCAAACCCAAAGACTGGTACTGTTACAATGAACATTGCACAGGCAGTTGATGAAATCAAGAAGGGTAAAGTTGAATACCGTGTTGACAAGGATGGCAACATCAATGTCATGATCGGTAAGTGCAGCTTCACAGCTGAAGCACTCGAGGCTAACTACAAGGCTCTGTATGATCAGATCGTTAAGGTTAAGCCTTCCACAGTCAAGGGCACATACATCAAGGGAATCACAGTTTCCACAACTATGGGTCCTGGCATCAGAGTTTCTGCTGAATAACGTTGCAAAATTGTCTGGTTCACTTTGCTGAATCAGACTTTTTTTTATGAGAAATTTTGGGGAACTTTCGATTTGCAGGAAATAGAAATAAGTGTAAGGAGAATGATACATGATAGAAGAAACGCAAATCGGAACTGACATCACCAAAACAAACGAACAAATACAATATGACAAGCAGGCAAAGAATCTATTGTCCTATGCCTGCATAGAAGCATGGATCCTGAAATGCCTGGTATCTGAATTCTCTGACTATGCAGTACAGGACATCTGTTCCATGTTAACCGGAAAGAAACAAGACGGTCACTTACTGGATGGAGAAACAAAACTGGAGATGGTCAAAACAGAAGACACGGTTGTTGGTCAGCAGACCATCCGTCTTGATGCATATTTCAAAGTCCGTGTTCCATTCACAAATCATAGAATTCACATCAATGTGGAACTACAGAAACTGCCCAAAGTACTTGGCTGGTTGAAAAAGCGTGGCTGGTACTACATTGCCCGCATGACAACCTCTCAAAGCTATACAGTTTTTGAAAAAGACCACTATGAGAAAATCGAAAAGGTGTACTCCATTTGGATTGTGGGAGGAAAACGTCAAAAAGCAGAATAGAAAGACATACTCTGAAAGGAGAAGATGGTTCTTTAGATGCGATGGAACTGATCATTGTATATCTCGGTGACCCTAAAGATACCAGTGTCAGTCCAATAGAACGGTTGCTAAATACAATCTTTTCTGCTACTCTTGATATAGAAGAGAAGAAAAGAATAATGCAGGAAGACTTCTTCATTGCAATGAATACAGACATGGAAAGGACGGTGGAAGACGTGTGTAATTTATCAGAAGCTATATTGGAGATGGGACGAGATGAAGGTCGTGAAGAAGCAAAAAGAGAAGTTGCAATCAACATGGCAGATGATGGGGTTTCCATGGACGACATTTCCCGTTATCTCAAAGTGGATATTGAACAGGTGAGAAAGTGGGTTAGTGATTGATTGGGCGCATATGCGTCCATTGTTTTTTGTGAGAGTATAATGATACAGAGGTGATATGTATGTTAGAAAAACAAAGAGTTGAACGCGTGATGGATGGGCTTGAAGCTGATATGATGCTTGTCAGTGATCCTTATGCCATTTTGTATCTTACAGGAAAGAAGTTTTCTCCTGGAGAAAGATTTCTTGGACTTTTGTTGTCCAAAACAAAGGAACCAGTACTCTATGTGAATAGCCTTTTCCGGTTTGAGGAAGATCTTGGTGTACGTGTGGTGTACTACAGTGATACAGATGATGTGGCGTCTGTTTTAATGAAAGACATTGACCCATCTGGTGTACTTGGCGTAGACAAGATTCTTCCGGCAAGGTATTTGCTGCCTTTGATGGAAAGAGGTGCCACAAAGAAGTTTGTGAATGGTTCACTTGCTGTGGATCTTGCCCGTGCTGGCAAGGACAGAAAAGAACAGGAACTGATGCGGGCATCCAGTCATATCAATGATCTTGCCATGGAAAAGTTCAAAGGACTGATCCATGAAGGAGTAACGGAAAAAGAAGTGGCAGACCAGATGTTAGCCATCTACCAGTCACTTGGTGCTGAGGACTATTCCTTTCCACCGATTGTTGCCTTTGGTGATCATGCGGCTGATCCGCATCATGAACCAGATGATACGGTAATATGTGAAGGTGACATTGTCCTCTTTGATGTTGGCTGCAAGGTCAATGGGTACTGCTCAGATATGACACGTACATTCTTCTACAAGAAATATCCGGATGCTGAAGCTGAACGTGTCTATAACCTTGTAAGACGTGCCAATGAAGAAAGTACGGCAATGATACGAACGGGTGTAAGAATTGGCGATGTGGACAAAAAGGCAAGGGACATCATTAGTGAAGGCGGTTATGGAGAAGACTTCACACATCGTTTAGGACATTTCATTGGATTGGAAGACCATGAATATGGAGATGTTGCGTCCAACAATGATATGGTGGAAAAAGCAGGTTACATCCATTCTATCGAACCTGGCATTTACCATCCTGGTATTGCTGGTGTACGCATTGAAGACCTGGTGCTTGTGACAGAAGATGGATATGAAGTATTAAACCACTACCCGCATGATATTGAGGTAATTGGAAAGTGACGACACATATTTATGCAGGGACGATTGGTACCCCAAAGTCACAGGGATCAATAACCGGAAATGGAGAAGGGATTTTCCACCTGGTATGGGATGGCAAAGATAATCTGGAGGTAAAAGACGTTCTTCGGTGTGAGAATGCATCTATGATTACTGGAGATGGTTCATTTCTTTACTGCGTTAATGAAACGAAGGATTTTGGCGGTATGAACGGGACCGGTGGAGGTGTAACAGCATGTGTCGTACAGGAAGATGGATCATTGCGGAAAATAAACGATTCACTTTCTTATGGTTCACGCCCTGCTTATGTTTCAACATATGGCCAATATATTCTTGTCGCCAATCATGGGTCACACTCCACGGTCACATGCCACTATGAAAAAGTGGATGGAGAGTGGAAACTTGAAAGAGGTTTTGATGATGCTTCTGTTGCATTGTTTGAAAGAAATCAGGATGGAAGTATTGGAAAACTGAAAGATCTCCATGTTTTTGATGGGAAGGGTTACTGGTGTTATGGTGGCGGGCAATCCACAAGTCATATCCATTGTGTTATTGCAAAAGATGATTATATTGTGGCATGTAATAGAGGTGCAGATGAAATTGAGCTGATTAAACTGGATGAAGAAGGAAGGCTGAAAGTAGTTTCCCGCAACAAATCGCAACCTGCTTTTGCGCCACGTCATGCGGTATTTCATCCATATATGGATATTCTCTATGTACTCAACGAAAACTATCCATGTATTTCGGTGTACAGGTTGAATAGAGAAGATGACTCACTTGAAGAAACAGAGACAATTGGCACAATGGATGCTGAATATGAAGCGGTTCAGAGGATTCCGCATTACACAAAACGGCATGCAGACAAAGATGAGATGAATACATCTGCGATGGGAAACAGAACGCTTGCTATGCCTTCTGATATTCATATTTCAAAAGATGGAAGATTTCTCTATGCTTCTAACAGATATTGCCATGGAGCCTCTATTGTGGTATTTGAGGTGAAAGAAAATGGCACATTGCAGAAGGTGTCACTGCATCGGTTTGATGGAAAGGATATCCGTGGTTTCCAGCTGGGTGAAGGCAGCCGTATTGCGGTTATTGCAGAGATGGATAAAAACTGCTTTGAAATATATGCGCTAGATGCAGGAAGTGGCGTATTGAAAGAAAAAGCAGCGCAATGTATGGTGCCTTCTCCTTCGTCGATAGTCATAGAGTAAAAATGAAGGATTGAAGCGACAAATGATTTGATGAACTTGGCATAAACTTATTTATAATATTATATAAATAAGTTGAGGTGAGCTTATGAACTATCATTTTGCTGAAGATCTCAGGGCGATCAGAGAGATAGCAGGATATACACAATCAGAATTTGCTAAATTGATTCATGTTGAGCAGGCGACGATATCGAGAAATGAACAATGTGTTACAGAGCCGTCTTCCTGGCTGATGGAGCGAGTATATAGTTTTGCTTTCGAAAAAAGTATACAAATAAACAGGTTGAAAGAGATGCTGTGGAGAGAACGGATTCCCAGAGATCATAAATTGTTGTTTCATGGTGCCAAAAGTTCGATAATGGGATCATTGGATGTACATATCGGAAGAAAAAACAATGATTTTGGGCAAGGCTTTTATACCGGAGAGACATATTCACAGGCTGTTTCGTTCATTTCTGGTTTTGAAGGATCATCCGTTTATTACCTTGATTTTGATGGCTGTAACTTAATGAAGAAGGAATACACGGTTGATCAAAAGTGGATGTTGACAATTGCATATTATCGGGGTGGGCTGGCTGAGTACAAACAACATCCTGCCGTTAAGGAATTGGCAAAAGAGTCCAGAGAGTGTGATTACGTTGTTGCACCGATTGCTGATAACAGAATGTTCAAAATTATAGATACTTTCATCAGTGGCGAAATAACGGATGAACAATGCAGACATTGCCTTGCGGCAACTAATCTTGGCAGACAATACGTTTTTGTTAGTGATCGTTCGTTAGCACAATTGAAAATTGTAGAACGTGCATATCTTTCAAATAATGAGAAAAACTATTACAAAGAAATCAGAAAGTCAGAATTCAAGCTTGGCGAAGATAAGGTGAAACTGGCAAGGATTCAATATAGAGGTAAAGGGAAATATATAGATGAAATTCTTGTTTGAAACTATGAGGTGATGACAATGAGAATAATAGATAGGCTTGGGTTGCTGTTGTGTGATTTACAGGGGGAAGTTTTTGAACAATCCATAGGGTTAGCAGAAACCAGTTCGGAGATATTCATACGCAGATTCATGTATAGTAAAACTGCAAAAATGCTGGATGATGAAACAATTATTGCCTCAAATACACAGGCAAAAGATATCGTTGAAATGGTTGAAGAGGAATACGGGGCGTCGAAGTACGGATCAGTTAAATATTCCAGAGATGAAATGCACTGGATAGGATATCTGTATCGGTATTTTGCCTATACATACAACATATCTTCAAAGCAAGTGTATAAAATCGTGAAGCCAAAGGAATTGAGAAAATTATATCCAGCCTATCATACACTGGGGGTCGACCAGGCTATTGAGCGTATACTGGAAGCTAAAGGACTGAAATTGCAGGAAGATGAACTCAGACGACAATACGAAATATTTAAGGAGATAAGAGAAAAGTCGCCCAGGTATGAATGACTATTCCCGGTTGCATCCGTAGACTCTGTCAGATGAAGGATGTCATGATGTAATTGGAATAATGCACATGAAAGAAAAATGTTGACATCCACTGCTGTTATGCATAAGATAAGTGCGTTATCAAATACCACAGACAGTAACGGCGGATTGCTTAATGATGTTACCGAGGTAGAAAAGTTGACGAATGAACTTTTTGAGTCCTCGCGTATCCGCGAGGACTTTGTTTATGTGTATGCGATAACAGAAATATGGAGGTGAAGAGATGAATCAGGATGTATTGAAGTCCAAGCAGGGCATTGTCAGTGAAATCGCCGACAAGTTCAAGAATTCTTCTTCCACCGTAGTTGCTGAGTATCGCGGTCTCAGCGTAGCTGAAATTACAGAGCTGCGCAGAAGCTTGCGTGCTGAGGGTGTTGAGATGAAGGTCTACAAGAACACTCTTGCAGCTAAGGCTGCTGATGAGGCAGAATGTGGTGATCTGAAGAATATCCTGACAGGTCCAAATGCACTGGTATTTGGCTCTGATGAGACTGCTGCAGCCCGTGTGATGGCAAAGTTTGCCAAGACACACAAGGCTCTGGTTCTCAAAGGTGGTATTGTCGAAGGCAAAGTCATCGATGAAAAGATGGTTTCTGAACTCGCTGCACTGCCGAACCGCGAAGGCATGCTCTCTATGCTGCTTTCCGTGCTCACTGCACCGGTTTCCGGATTTGCCCGTGTTGTCAAGGCTGTTGCTGACAATAAGGGTACAGATGGTGCCGCTGCACCTGCTGAAGAAGCAGGAAAAGAAGAAGCTGCTGAGGAAGCGGCTGCCTAAGGAAGAGGAGGAAAATTATCCATGGCAAAGTTAACACAGGAAGATATTCTCGCATATCTCGATGAAGCTACTATCCTTGAACTCAACGAACTGGTCAAGGCAATTGAAGAAAAGTATGGCGTAACTGCTGCTGCTCCTGTTGCTGTTGCAGCTGCTCCTGCTGAAGCTGCTGCTGATGCTGCTCCAGCTAACGTTACAGTCGTTATGACATCCTTCGGTGATAAGAAGGTTGCTGTCATCAAGGCTGTTCGTGAAATCACAGGTCTTGGTCTTGTTGAAGCTAAGAAGCTCGTTGATGGCGTTCCTAGCGAAATCAAGAAGGATGTACCTGCTGATGAAGCTGAAAAGATCAAGACAGCTCTCACAGACGCTGGTGCTACTGTTGAATTCAAATAATTGACTTCAGCACACTTACTCTTAATCAAATGAAAAGCCGGACTAATCTTCGGCTTTTCGAGCCTATGAAAGGATGTGATACAGTGACCCATTACTTCACTGACAATCGCAATCTGAAGGAAAACCGGAAGGATCATTCTTTCCGGTTTTCGGGCTATTTATACACATTCACAACAGACAATGGCGTCTTCTCCAAAACCGGTATTGACGAAGGTTCAGCCTTCCTTCTTGAATGTGCATGCGACATGGAACTTAATGGCAAGGTACTTGATATGGGATGTGGCTATGGCACACTTTCTGTAGTCCTTGCAAAGCAGTTTCCTGAATGCATGGTGACAGGTGTGGATGTCAATCCCCGTGCCGTAGAGCTGACAGAGCTGAACGCTGCGCAAAACGGTGTGAAGCTTGAAGCCTTTGTCTCTGATGGATTTGCCTCTGTTTCTTCTTCGTTCAATGTGGTGATTACCAATCCCCCGATCCGGACTGGCAAGAAAGTGATATACAAAATGTTTGAAGATGCTTTTGATCATCTGTATGATAATGGTATCTTCCTTGCGGTGATCCGGAAACAGCAGGGTTCGGAAAGTGCCATGCGGAAACTGGAAGAAATATTCGGAAATTGCAGGGTAGTTGACAAGAAAAAAGGATATTGGGTACTCCTTTGTACAAAGTTGACAGGTTGAATGTGTGATGGTAATATAATAAATTGCTTAATAATCGTTATCAAATAGGGTGAATTATACCCTTTTTGGCGTTACGAGATGCGTAAGAAAGGATGGCGTACATGGAAAATAAAGAAACATACCACGTTGTGCAGTACGGCAAGAAAGCATCCCGCAGAGACTATTCCAAAGTCAGCAGCGGACTTCCGCTCCCGGATCTGACAGAGATCCAGACAAACTCTTTCGAATGGTTTCTGAAGGAAGGAATCCGGGAGGTGTTTGATG
Organism: uncultured Erysipelotrichaceae bacterium; assembly: GCA_905201565.1. GTDB lineage: Bacteria > Bacillota_I > Bacilli_A > Erysipelotrichales > Erysipelotrichaceae > Bulleidia. Next base: position 27,942 of record CAJKOS010000004.1, on the reverse strand, counting down.
ATATCTACCCCATCAGCAACTTTGCCGGCAACATCCGTCTGAAGTTCCTGGACTATGAGTTCGGTGAACCGAAGTACTCCATCAGTGAGTGCAAGTACCGTGAGGTCAACTATTGTGCACCGCTGAAGGCAAAGATGGAACTGGAAGTCATGGACCCGGAAACCGGTGAAGTCATGACCAAATGGGAAGAGGTCTTCCTTGGTGATTTCCCTTTGATGACCCCTACCGGCACCTTCATTATCAATGGTGCAGAGCGTGTTATTGTCTCCCAGATTGTCCGCTCCCCAGGTGCCTATTTTGATGTGCTTCACGAAGACCGCACAAACAGGGATACCTATACATGTGAACTGATTCCAAGCCGTGGTACATGGCTGGAATTCATGAGCGATGACAAGAAGGCTGCGCTTGGCCGCATTCTCAATGTTTCCATCGACAGAAGAAGAAAGGTTCTCAGCACAATTCTCTTCAAAGCCATCGGTATGTCTTTGAATCCGGAAAAAGGCGAGGACACTTTTGACACAACTGCTATGCAGAAGTTCTTGAAGGCTATGCACTTCGATGTACATGAAGATGTAGTTGTGCCGGAAGAAACACGTGAACTGCAGAATGATTACATGCTGCTGTACACATCTGTCTTTGGCAACTATGAAGAAGTGAAGAACACCCTCGCTGCCGATAAGACAAATACAAGAAATGAAGCTCTGCTTGCGGTTTATGAAAACCAGAGAGCAGATGAAATTGCAACGATTGATGGTTCCATGAACCTCATGGATGCGAAGTTCTTCGACTACAGAAGATATGACCTGACAAAGGCAGGCCGCTTCAAGGTCAGAAAGAAGCTCAACATCCTCGATCGTATGGAAGGTCATGAACTCGTTGAAGACCTTATTGGTGCAGAAGGCAATGTCATTTTCAACAAGGACACACTTGTTGACAAAGACGCAAGAAATGCCCTCCGCGATGAAATCAATAAGGGCATCAACTGCCGTGCCCTGCCATTTGTCCACAGATTCTCTCATCCGGTCAATGCTGTGATGAAGACATCCTGGAAGAATGCGCTCGTCGGCAGAGTCCTTGCGACAGACCTCGATGGTGAAAGTGTCTCCTATGAAGAAGGTACAGTCCTCACGGCACAGGACGTTGAAGCTATCGCTAAGGAATTCAGCGAAGTCACTGTCATTTCCGGCATCTATGCACAGGAGGTTAAACTCACAAACAACAACGTCAATGCAGTTCTCGATATGGGACCACGCCTCTATGTTGCAGGACGTATCACAAGCAATGGTGAAGATGTCCTCGACAAAGATGGTGAAATGATCGTTGACCGCTATGTTGTGGATGGTGATGTTGCCCGTCTTACTGTTGGCAATAAGACATATATCGAAAAGAAGGTCATGAATGGAGAAGAAGTTTCCATCTGGCTCATCGGTGCATGCGTACAGGAAGTCTATGTCAAGGCTGATGATGGTCATCCAGTCAAGCTGATCGGTATTGATCCGCTCAACGAAAAGCACACCATCACAATGTCTGACATGTATGCTCTGTACAACTATGAACTGACAATGTTCGATGGTATCGGCACACAGGACGATATTGATATGCTTTCCAACCGCCGTATCCGTACAGTCGGTGAACTGATTCAGAACCAGTTCAGAATCGGTCTTTCCCGTATGGAAAGAGTGGTCAAGGAAAGAATGTCCATTTCTGAAATTGCCACACTGACACCAAAACAGCTCACAAACATCAGACCTCTGACAGCTGCGATCAAGGAATTCTTCTCCTCTTCCCAGCTCTCCCAGTTCATGGATCAGGAAAACCCTCTCGCTATGCTTTCCAACAAGAGACGTATTTCCGCCCTTGGTCCTGGTGGTCTGACACGTGAACGCGCAAGTTTTGAAGTCCGTGATATTCATAACTCCCACTATGGAAGAATCTGTCCGATCGAAACACCAGAAGGTCCAAACATCGGTCTGATTTCTTACCTCACATCCTATGCCCGCGTCAATGAATATGGCTTTATCGAAACACCATACCGCAAGGTTGTAAATGGTGTGGTAACGGATGAAATCCACTACATGCCAGCCGATGAAGAATATGACCATGTCATTGCCCAGGCAAACGAAATCAAGGATGGCGAACTCCATGGTGACAGAATCGTTGCCCGTATTGCTGGTGAAACGGTCATGGTTCCAAAAGAAGACATCGACTATGCCGACGTCTCTCCACGTCAGATTGTCTCTGTTGCGACAGCCTGCGTTCCATTCCTGGAAAACGATGACTGTACACGAGCTCTCATGGGTGCCAACATGCAGCGTCAGGCAGTTCCGCTTCTCAACCCGCACAGCGCATATGTCGGAACAGGTATGGAACATGCCATTGCCCGTGACTCCGGTGCAGCCTGTGTTGCAACAGCTCCAGGTACCGTTACCTATGTTGATGCGACTAAGGTAGTCGTCGCTGAAGACGATGGTAAGGAACATACCTATGAGCTGACAAAGTACAGAAGATCCAATGCTTCTACATGCCTTAACCAGAAGCCAATTGTCTGGGATGGTGAAAGGGTAGAACGCGGTGATATCCTCGCTGATGGTCCTTCTATGTTCAATGGTGAACTTGCCCTTGGTCAGAATGTGCTCGTCGCCTTCATGACATGGCATGGTTACAACTATGAAGATGCGATCATCATGTCCGAAAGGATGCAGTATGACGATGTTTACACATCTGTTCATATTGAAGAATATGACATCGAATGCCGTGAGACAAAACTCGGTCCGGAAGAAATTACCCGCGATATTCCAAATGTCTCTGAAGCCGCATGCCGCAACCTCGATAACAGAGGTATTGTCATGGTCGGTGCAGAGGTTAAGGAAGGCGATATCCTCGTCGGTAAGGTAACACCGAAGGGTCAGTCCGAAGTTTCTCCAGAAGAGAAGCTGCTGCTTGCCATCTTTGGTGAAAAGAGCCGTGAAGTCCGCGACAACTCCCTGAAGGTTCCACACGGTGGTGCAGGTATTGTCCACAGTGTCCGCGTCTTCAAGAGAAAGGATGACCATGAACTGGCACCTGGTGTCAACGAAGTTGTCAAGGTATACATCGTTCAGAAACGTAAGATTTCTGAAGGTGACAAGATGGCTGGCCGCCATGGTAACAAGGGTGTCATCTCCCGTATCAACCCGGTTGAAGATATGCCATATCTTGCGGATGGTACACCAATTGACATCATGCTCAACCCATTCGGCGTTCCTTCCCGTATGAACATCGGTCAGGTGCTCGAGCTCCATCTTGGTATGGCTGCCCGCAAGCTCAACGTCAAGTTTGCTACACCTGTCTTCGATGGTGTTTCCAATGAAGATCTTCGCGACATCATGAAGGAAGCAGAAGTTTCCCCGGATGGCAAATATGTACTCTATGATGGACAGACAGGTGAAGCGTACGACGAACGTATCTCTGTCGGTGTCATGTATATGATCAAACTTGCACACATGGTCGACGATAAGCTCCATGCCCGTGCAACCGGTCCATATTCCCTTGTCACCCAGCAGCCGCTCGGTGGTAAGGCACAGAATGGTGGTCAGAGATTTGGTGAAATGGAAGTCTGGGCACTTGAAGCATATGGTGCTTCTCATGTCCTGCAGGAAATCCTGACAGTCAAGTCCGATGACATCATGGGTCGTACAAAGACTTATGAAGCAATTGTCAAAGGACAGGATCTGCCTGAACCTGGTATTCCTGAATCCTTCCGTGTCATGGTCCACGAATTGCAGGCACTCGCACTGGATGTGCGCATGATGGACGATGATGGCAATGAGATGGATCTCAAGCAGATGGAACAGGAAGAACTCAAAGAAGTCACGACCATTGATATGTCCCGTCAGACAGTTGTCACGGAAGCAGATACTGCTGGTATGACAATTACTGATGGCATTGAAGAAGATGCTCCGGATGCAGCGATTGTCGGATTCGACGATGGCAGCGAAGGAGAAAATGAGGAGGGCGAGTAAATGAACATTAACAACTTCACCGCAATCAAAATCGGACTCGCATCACCCGATAAAATCCGTGAATGGTCTTATGGCGAAGTCAAAAAGCCAGAGACAATCAACTATCGTTCTCAGAAACCTGAAAAGGATGGTCTGTTCTGCGAACGCATTTTCGGTCCGACAAAGGACTGGGAATGTGCCTGCGGAAAGTACAAGAAAATCCGTTATCAGGGTGTAGTCTGTGACCGCTGTGGTGTTGAAATCACAAAGAGCAGCGTACGTCGTGAACGTATGGGACACATCGAACTTGCTGCACCAGTTGCCCATATCTGGTATCTGCGCGGCATTCCTTCCCGTATGTCCCTGCTGCTCAATGTGCCACCAAAGCAGCTTGAAGAAGTTGTCTACTTCGTTTCCTGGATTGTCACTGATCCAGGTGATACAGGTCTTGCTTACAAGCAGATTCTCTCAGAACGTGAATTCCGTGAAAACACGGCAATTTATGGTCCGGGAAGCTTCAATGCCGGCACAGGTGCTGAAGCTGTCAAGACACTGCTTGAACAGGTAGACCTGCAGGGTGAATATGACAACATCATCCAGGAACTTGAAGGAGCCAAGGGCGATAAGCGCAAGAAGCTCATCAAGAGACTGGAAACCGTTGAAGCATTCCTCCATTCCGACAACAAGCCGGAATGGATGGTACTCACCGTACTGCCGGTTATTCCACCAGATCTTCGTCCGATGTTACAGCTCGATGGTGGCCGCTTTGCGACAAGTGATCTCAACGATCTCTACCGCCGTGTCATCACCCGTAACAACCGTCTGAAGAAACTGCTCGAACTTGGTACACCTGCTATCATCGTGCAGAATGAAAAGCGTATGCTGCAGGAAGCAGTCGATGCGCTGATTGATAATGGCCGCCGTTCCAAGCCGATTACAGGTGCAGGTGGAAGAGCGCTCAAGTCTCTTTCCCATGCCCTCAAGGGTAAGCAGGGCCGGTTCCGTCAGAACCTGCTCGGTAAGCGTGTTGACTTCTCTGGTCGTTCCGTTATCGCCATCGGTCCATATCTCAAGATGTGGCAGTGCGGTCTGCCAAAGGAAATGGCAATCCAGCTCTATAAGCCATTCGTTATCAACGAACTGGTCAATGAACAGATTGCCTCCAATCCAAAGACTGCTGAAAAACTCATCAACAAGCAGGATCCACGTGTATGGGATGTCGTGGAAAAGGTCATCGCTGACCACCCTGTATTCCTCAACCGTGCACCTACCCTGCACAGACTTGGTATCCAGGCATTCTTCCCGATTCTTGTCGAAGGAAGAGCAATCCGTGTCCATCCGCTCGTATGTCCGGCATTCAACGCTGACTTCGACGGTGACCAGATGGCTGTCCATCTTCCACTCAGTGAGATGGCAAGAGCTGAGACAGAAATTCTGATGCTCGGTTCCAACAACATCCTTGGTCCTAAGGATGGTAAGCCGATCGTTACCCCTGGTCAGGACCTTGTCCTTGGTAACTTCTATCTGAACATGGAAGAAACTGCAGAAGAGTTCTATGCCAAGGCTGATGCTCTTGAAGCTATGGGTGAACATGCGGAAAGTGCAAGATGGAGACAGTATGGTGACAATGAAGCCCATGTCTTCAAGAACCCTGATGAAGTACTGATGGCATATCAGACAGGTGTTGTCCACCTGCACAGCAGAATTGCATTACCGGCTAATACGATAGGCAAGACATGCTTCACTGATTACCAGAACAGCTGCTATCTTCTGACTTCTGTTGGTAAGATCATCTTCAACAGTGTATTGCCTGCAGATTTCCCATATATCAACGAAACAACTGCCAGCAACCTCAAGGTGACACCGGATGATGACTTTGTCCCGATGGGCACAGACATCAAGAAGGAAATCACTTCCCGTAAGGTTCATGGTGAATTCAAGAAGAAGGACCTCGGCAACCTGATTGCTGCAGTGTTCGACAAGTACAACATCAATGGTACAAGCGATATCCTCGATGCCCTCAAGGACATGGGATACCTGTATTCCACAATTGCTGGTATGACCGTATCGCTTAGCGATATCAAGGTCGCTCCGCATAAGGATGAAATGGTCGAAGAAGGCCAGAAGAAGGCTGATGAACTCAATATGTTGAGAGACAGAGGTCTTCTCACCATGCAGGAGTGGGACCGTGCCTACCAGGAACTCTGGGCAGGTGTCAAGGATAAAGTCGGTGATACACTGATGGAATCCCTGCCACGTATGAACCCTATCAACATGATGGCTGTCTCTGGTGCCCGCGGTAACAAGAACCACTTCACCCAGCTTGCCGGTATGAGAGGTCTTATGGCCCGTCCGACACAGTCCAAGTCCAAGAAGGAATATCAGCCTTCTATCATCGAAGTCCCGATCAAGTCCTGCTTCCGTGAAGGTATGAGCGTATCCGAGTTCTTTATTTCCACCCATGGTGTACGTAAAGGTCTTACCGATACCGCCCTCAAGACTGCTGAGTCCGGATACCTGACAAGAAGACTTGTCGATGTCGCTCAGGAAGTCATCATCGCTGAAGATGACTGTGGAACAGAAAGAGGCTACCTTGTCTCCGATATCGTCGATAAGAAGAACAACTCCATCATCGAGAAGTTCTTTGACAGAATTGTCGGTCGTTATACCCAGCAGCCAATCACTGATCCTAGTACTGGTGAAGTGATCGTCGATGCGGATGAATATATCACCGATGAACTGGCACAGAAGTGCGTCGATGCTGGTGTGAAGGAAGCATATATCCGCAATGTCTTCACATGTGAATCCACAAGGGGTATCTGCCGCAAGTGCTATGGCCGTAACATGGCAACAGGCAACCTTGTTGAAGAAGGTGAAGCAGTTGGTATCATGGCTGCCCAGGCGATTGGTGAACCTGGTACACAGCTGACCATGAGAAACTTCCACACCGGTGGTGTTGCGACACAGAATGGTGATATTACACAGGGTCTTCCTCGTGTCGAAGAATTGTTCGAAGCACGTACACCGAAGGGTGTTGCGGTTATTGCCAAGATCGATGGTGAAATCACCGATATCCGTGAACAGGAAGGCAATACAGGTATGATCATCACTGTCACAGGTGAAAAGGAAAGCATCGAACACAAGTGCGACCTTTCCCAGACAATCCGTCAGTGGATCAAGATCGGTTCCAAGGTTCATGCGGGTGAAAAGCTGACAGAAGGTCAGATTGCACCGAAGGAACTGCTGGAAGTTGCTGGTGTAAGAGCTGTACAGGAATACATCCTCAAGGAAGTCAAGAAGGTATATTCCACACAGTCCATCGATATTTCCGACAAGCACCTTGAAGTTATGATCAAGCAGATGCTGAAGAAGGTCATCGTCCTTGAAGGCAATGACTCGGGTCTCTCTGCTGGTCAGACATTGTCTCTTGCCCACATGAATGCCATCAACGAGAATCTGCTCGATGAAGGCAAGACACCGGCAAAGTTCGGTCCGATTCTGCTTGGTATTTCCAAGTCTGCAGTCGAAACCGATTCCTTCCTCTCTGCTGCTTCCTTCCAGGAAACAACAAGAGTTCTCACCGAAGCTGCTGTCAAGGGTAAGGTTGACCACCTTGAAGGTCTCAAGGAAAATGTCATCATCGGTAAGCTCATTCCGGCTGGTACCGGACGCAACTTCGACCGTGAGACTTCCCGCAGAATCAATGCCCGTGCTGCCCAGCTGAAGCAGGCCCGCGAAGAGCGTAATGCTGAACTGGCTGCAGTCACAGCACAGAAACTGCCTGAAGAAGTTCTGAACGGTGGTGAACCAGAATTCACATTCGATCCGAATGATACAATTCTTTCACAGCTGCGCAAGATGAAGGATAACTAATTGAACAGGCACTGCCTCCTGTGAGGTAGTGTCTTTCTTTTTCAATAACAAATGTTAAGTTTTTGACAAATTGCTATTGACATTCAAAATTACTCATGTAAAAATGTAAGCGCTCAACAAGAATGGATTGTTACTGAAGAAGGCAAAACCAGATGTTGTGGACAGCATTTTATGTTCACATATCTGGTTTATTTTTTTGGGCAGAGAGGGGGAAGGTCTGATGATCATTGAAAAGGTGATCAATAACAACATTATTTCTACACATGACAGTGCCGGAAGAGAAGTTGTTGTCATGGGTCGTGGTATTGGTTTCAAACAGAAACCAGGTGCAGAAGTAGATGAGAGCCGTGCTGAGAAGATCTTCCGGCTCGACAACACGACACAGTTTGAACAGTTCATGGAACTGTTGGAAAAAATACCTGCTGATCATGTGGCGGTGACGGATGAAATCATCACCCATGCAAAACAAGTACTCAATGTCAAACTCAATCCGATGCTGTATGTGACATTGACTGACCACATCAGCTTTGCGATTGAACGCAGTAAACAGAACATCACTCTGGAAAATGCATTGCTATTTGAAATCAAGAGTTTCTATAAACAGGAATATCTGCTTGGCAGCTATGCGGTTGATCTCATCAACCAGAGGTTTGGGGTACACCTTGGTGAAGATGAAGCCGGGTTTATTGCCCTGCACTTTGTGAATGCGGAATATGGTACGGAAATTCATCAGGCGATGAACTTTCCACAGCAGATGCGGCAGATCATTTCCATTGTGGAGAATGACATGGGTACGCACACTTTGATGAAAGTTCCCTTGCCTATGAACGCTTTGCAACACATATCAAGTTTTTGTTGCAAAGGGTGTATAGACACGAAACATCAAACGAAACCATGATGGAGTTATCGGACTCCATCCGCAAGAGTTGTCCTGCGGAATACCATGCGAGTTGTCTTGTGGCAGATTATATCGAACAGACATGCAGAACACGCATTTCCGAAGAAGAGATGATATATCTGACCATACATATTCACCGGGCTTCCGGTAGAAAGGAGTGAAGATGTTCAGTTTTCTCAAGAAAAAGGTCTCTGCACATGTGCTTGGTTCACCATGTAATGGCAATGCGGTGAAGATGAGCGAAGTCAGCGATCCTACTTTCTCACAAGAGCTGTTGGGCAAAGGTGCAGCTATCGTTCCATCAGATGGAAAGATCGTTTCCCCATGTGATGGCTCGATTACCATGTTGTTCAACACCCTGCATGCGGTTGGTATTACTTCGCCGGATGGAGTTGAGGTGCTGCTGCATGTCGGCATCGATACGGTCAACCTCAAGGGTGAAGGCTTTACAGCCCATGTCAAGCAGGGCGACAGCGTAAAGCGTGGCGATCTGCTTCTGACAGCGGATCTCGATGTGATCAAAGCTGCCGGATATGACCCAACGGTGATGATGGTTGTCACAAACACCGGTAACTATGCATCGGTGGAAAGTGATGCACCATGCAGTGCTGTTGCAGGAAATGATCTTGTGACAGTCAAAGACAAATAAGGCTTCCGGACCACATGGGGGTGTGGTCTCAAGTAATAGGTAATTTCATTATAGAGGAGGATTAAAGTATGATGAAATTCTTGCAGAAGCTCGGTAAGGCATTGATGCTGCCTGTTGCTGCGCTTCCTATCTGCGGTATCCTGATGGGTATCGGTTACGCTCTTGCCCCAGCTGCTATGGGTGCACAGGGTGCTACAACCGGTTTTGCATATACAGCCGGTTTCATTCTCATCAAAGCTGGTGGTGCTTTGATCGACAACATGGCATGGCTCTTCGCAGTCGGTGCTGCTGTTGGTCTTGCTGATGATCATGATGGTACATCTGCTCTTGCAGGTCTTGTTTCCTACCTTGTCATCACACAGCTGCTGAGTGTTGGCGTTGTCAGCGCTCTGCCATTCATGAACCTGACAGAAGGCACATCTACTTACATCGCCTTCCAGAAGACTGCAGGTAATGCTTTCATCGGTATTCTCGCTGCTATCATCGGTTCTACATGCTATAACAAGTTCAAGAACATACGCATGCCTGACTGGCTCGCATTCTTCAGCGGCAAGAGATTTGTTTCCATCGTTACAGGTCTTGTTTCCATTATCGTTTCTGTCATCCTTCTGTTCGTATGGCCGATCATCTTCAATGCACTGGTTGCTCTTGGTGATGCTATCGTCAGTATGGGCGGCTTTGGCGCAGGTCTCTATGCATTCTTCAACAGACTCCTCATCCCGACTGGTCTCCACCATGCGCTCAACAACGTATTCTGGTTTGACACAATCGGTCTCGGTGACCTCACAAACTTCTGGAATGGTTTGACAAGTGCTGACGTGGGCTGGAGCCTTGGTATGTACATGTCAGGCTTCTTCCCTTGCATGATGTTCGGTATTGCCGGTGCTGCTGTTGCTATGGTACGTGCCGCAAAGAATAAGAAGGCAGCTATTGGTCTGGTTACTTCTGCAGCAATCTGCGCATTTGTCTGCGGTGTCACAGAACCATTCGAATTCGGTTTCATGTTCCTGTGCTTCCCGCTCTATGTAGTGTATGCTGCACTGTATGGTATCTTCACAGTCATCACATACTACACTGGTTTCCGTGCCGGCTTCATGTTCTCCGCTGGTGCTACTGACCTCGTATTCTCCGCATCCCTGCCGGCTGCTCAGAATACATGGATGATCATTCCTCTCGGTATTGCTGCATTTGTTGTCTTCTACCTCGTGTTCTACTTTGCTATCACAAAGTTCAACCTGACAACACCAGGCAGAGAAGAAGAAGATACAGAGGCTGAAAAGACACTTACACTTTCCAACAACAACTACACAGAAGTTGCAAGAATCATTCTTGAAGGACTTGGTGGAAAGGAAAATGTCACATCTGTTGATAACTGCATTACCAGACTCCGTCTAGAAATCAAGGACTACACACTTGTTGATGAAGCAAAGATCAAGTCTGCAGGTGTTGCTGGTGTCATCAGACCTGGCAAGAACTCTGTACAGGTAGTCGTTGGTACACAGGTACAGGCAGTTGCGGATGAGTTCAAGAAACTCTGCAATTAAGTATTACGATTCTTCATTCCCCTTTTTGAAAGGCCAGGTATTATGCCTGGCTTTTTGTATTTTTGGCATATCTTACATCTCCTACTTCTTTCCAATCTGTTACAATTAATGCGTATGAAGTATTTTTTGAATAAAACAATTGCCACTATGCTGGCACTCACGACAATTCCAACTTTCCTGCCCATCAAAGCAGAAGAAACGACACCATCCCTGCGGATTCTGTTTACTGGCGATATGCATGCCATGATCGATCCGGTGGAATCGTATGATGCAGAAAATGAAGCCTATGTATCCACAGGAGGCTATGCAAAACTTGCCACACTCATCAAAGAATATGAAACAGAAGACAGCCTGTTAGTTGATGCGGGCGGTTTCTCTTCCGGTTCTTCCTATGATGTGATGTTCAGGGATAATCCATCTTTACAGCTCATGAAGCAGATGGGCTATGATGCCTATGGCATTGGGGATGAGGAATTCATCTATGGATATGAAGCGATGAAGGAAAGTGCAGGTGGTCAGGAAGAAGGACCTGCAGCCATTGCTTCATGGCTTGATGGTGATTCATTTGAAATGACAAAGATCATTGAAACAAATGGTGTCAGGGTCGGTATCTTCTCCGTAGTATCCAATAGTGTGTTGGACGACCTGGATGAAGATGGAAGATACCCTGTAAAGAAAGCGGTCGATGCCGCAAATGAATCTGTGCAGAAGCTTGAAAATGAGGGTGCTGACTACATCATCTGCCTGTATCACGGCATGATGAAAGAAGGCGGTGATGCTGAGGATGCAGGAACCCTTGCCACAATCAGTGATGGCATAGACCTCATCATCAGTGCAGAGTCAAAGGATGGCTTGTCACAAGCAAAACAGGTGGATGATACATGGATTGTTTCCGCTGGTGCAGATGCGGAGAAACTCGGTGTTGTGGATATTGATCCTGAAACCAATCAGTTACTCATGCATACCATTGTACAAAGCAGTGCGGACACCGTGGAAGATGAAGATCTGAAGAAGACGATTGATACTTTGCGTAACACGAGAAACAAGAAGCTTGAAGAAAGAGGTCTCAAAGAAAACACGGTCATCGGTTATAGTGACCACAGCCTTGGTGTGCCGCAGGATTATACATATGAAAGTGGAAATGTGAGCGGTACGGAAAGCTTTGCGGCAGATGCGATTGCCAGTGCATGGAATATGCAGGAAGGTGGTAACACCAATGCCATCAGTATCATTCCCCGCAACACATTCCAAAGGGAAATTGTACGCGGTGATATCACAAACCGCGATATTGCGGATATGATGCGCCTTGGTGAAACCAAGGAAGATGACCGATTGATTGGCAGCTATATGACAGGGGAAGGTCTTAGGGTTCTATGTGAAGTGGACCACACCCTTGGCAAAGAAAACCCTGCCTACCGGTTTGTCTTTGGCAATATGCAATACCATTACCAGGATGACCGTATGCCATACAACCGCATCAGTAAAATCCGTGTGCAGGAAATTCCTGGTTACTGGGCAAACTTCAGCGATGATGCCCTCTATCCGGTAGTTATGACAAAGGAAGCCGTAAGGCGATTGCTCAATGTACAGGATGTGACAGATGGTAAGCTTGTGATAGCTTTCTATAGTGAAAGAGGAACAGAGATTACAGGTCTTGTGGAAGATGATTTCCTCAAAGAACATGATGGAGATGAAATCACAACCACAAGTGCCATCAATGACTATGTTTCAAGCTTTGGACGCAATGGCAACAAGCGCCATGATATCTCAGGTACCTATACAGACCATGCCCGTGCCCATATGGCAGATGATCTTTCCTTCAGTTCATTCTTTGCCCATACAACAGCCCATGCATGGCAGAAATACCTGGACCTTGGATTGATTATTGTGGCAATCATCGTTGCCTGCAAGCTGGTGATGACCATCATCCGAAGAGTTGTGCCTTCCATGCACAATGATCTGTTCTGATGAGTACGGTATATCTGTTATCAGTAGAAGGAATCGATGCTGATCAAATAGAAGGCATATGTGGTGAACGTCTGAACCATATTACTGCAATGCAGAAGGCAGAAGACCGCAAGCGCAGTATTGGTGCTTCAATTCTGTTAAAGAAGTATCTGAAAACCCAGGGAAGAACACTGAAAGATGTCAAAACAACAGTTGAAGGCAAGCCATATGTTGAAGGATTGCACTTCTCCATTGCCCATAGTGGAAAATTTGCGGCATTAGCTGTCAGTAAACAGGAAATTGGTATGGACATGGAAGTGATCCGTCCTTATCCACATAAGGTAGCAGCTCAGAAGTTCAACCCAATGGAACAGGCAATGGTTTTGGAAAGTGATGACCCCGATGAGATGTTCATGCGCATATGGACTGCTAAAGAAGCCTTTCTCAAATGGAAGGGTACCGGTATACGCACAAGCCTTAAGGATGTGGATACATGTAACCTTGCAATAAAGACAAAAACAGTTGGAGATATGGTCATCAGTGTATGTACGGCAGAAGTGGAAGAGATGAAAATAGTGATTGTGCAGGAAGACTTCACAGAACATTAATCATAGTGAAGAAGTTCCATGTGCTATACTCATGTTAGAACGATTGATGAGGAGATAATGCTATGAGCGAAAATGAAAAGAAAGTTGCGGTAGAAACAGAACCTTCTTCAGGTATCACCCTTTCTCTGGATGGTGCTGCAGAAGAAGAAAAGCAGGAAGCACCTGTTGAGGAAAAGCCGGCAACACCAGAAGATGTGTATGAAGAAGTCAAGCTGAACGATGCGGAGAAGAAGATGGTGGAAGACTTTGCCAAGAAGATCGACATCACCCAGTCCAACATTGTTCTGCAATATGGTTCCCAGGCACAGAAGAAGATTTCTGATTTCTCAGATACTGCCCTCGATAATGTCAGGACAAAGGATCTTGGTGAAGTAGGTACATTGCTTACCAATCTTGTGACAGAGCTCAAGGGTTTTGATGAAGAAGAGGATAAGGGTATCTTTGGTATCTTCAAGAAAGCCGGCAACAAAGTCGAAGCCATGAAGGCAAAGTATGAGAAGACCGAAGTTAACATTGACAAGATTGCGGATGTTCTGGAAGAACACCAGATCCGCCTTCTCAAGGATATTGCCCTGCTTGACCAGCTGTATGAAAGAAACCAGGTCAATACAAAAGAACTGACAATGTATATCATTGCCGGCAAGAAGAAGCTCAAGGAAGTATATGAAAAGGATCTTCCAGCTGCCAAGGCAAAGGCACAGGAAACAGGTCTTGCGGAAGACGCACAGGCTGCCAATGACCTGCAGAATGCATGCGACAGATTTGAAAAGAAGCTCTATGACCTTGAACTGACTAGACAAGTATCCATCCAGATGGCACCACAGATCCGCCTTGTGCAGAACAACGACACATTGATGACAGAAAAGATCCAGTCCACACTTGTCAACACCATTCCTCTCTGGAAGAACCAGATGGTACTTGCTCTTGGTGTTTCCCATTCCAAGGAAGCGATGGAAGCACAGCGTGCTGTCACTGATATGACTAATGATCTCTTGCGCAAAAATGCTGAAACACTGCATCAGGCAACAGTTGATACCGCCAAGGAAAGTGACCGCGGCATTGTGGATCTTGAAACCCTGCAACATACAAACCAGGAACTGATTGCCACACTGGATGAAGTGCTCAACATTCAGAAAGAAGGCCATCAGAAACGTGAAGAAGCAGAGAAGGAACTCACCCGCATTGAGGATGAGCTGCACCGCAAGCTTCTTGAAGTCAACCGCTGATAGAAGATATGCCCTGTGTGACCACAGGGTTTTCTTTTCGGGTATAATGAATGCATGTCGAGAAGAAAGAGAAGAAGACGTCGAAAGATACGCAATTCCATCACATTGGCAATCATGATCTGTCTGATCTTTAGCATGATGGTATTGCTTGTGTCCTGCCTTACCGGTGGTGAAGAAAAAGGGTCAATTTCCCTGTTGAAAGAGGGTAGTGAAACAACGGTCAGTGAACTGCCACTGCACAACTATGATTTCGCAAACCTCACGTTTGATAATGGAATTGCCCGCTATGAAGATGAGAACTACAGTTCACAATTTGGCGTTGATGTTTCAGAACATAATGCAAATGTGGACTGGAATGCGATGAAGAATGCCGGTGTGCAGTTTGCCTTTATCCGGGCAGGGTATCGCGGTTATACAGAAGGCATATTGCATGAAGATGCATACTACCGCACAAATATGGAAGGCGCAAAGAACAGCGGTATTTCCATTGGTGTCTACTTCTTTTCCCAGGCAGTCAGTGTACAGGAAGCTGTGGAAGAAGCAGAGTTTGTGCTTGCTCTTCTTAATGGGTATGACATCACATTGCCAGTTGTTTATGATTTTGAGACATATAGTCCTGAAACAGGTGCACGCACAAACAACCTTTCCATGAGTCAAAGGACTGACAATGCTATTGCCTTTATGGAAACAATCAAAAACGCCGGCTATGAGGTAATGCTCTATGCCAGCGCCTATACCTATCAGAATTTGTTCAATGCCTATGCTTTGACTGACTATCCACTATGGGTAGCCCACTATGCTTCTTTGCCAGACTATCCCTATGCCTTTACCATGTGGCAATATTCAGAAACGGGTAATGGCAATCCAACACTTGCCGGTATTGATCTCAATATTGCATTTATTCCAAAGTGATGTCCTTTTCCACAATCGTATTGCGCAGAAATACCGGTTTGATTTCTCCACGGGTGAGATCCATGACTTTTTCTGTCAATTGATCATCTTCTGTTTCGACAATGACGGTAATCGCTTCATCATATAACGTGTCACGGATGGTTGTATTCTTCCTGAGCCAAGTTTCTAATGTGCCCTGCATGTCATACGGGTAGCGGATTTCATAGACAGAGACTGTACAGTCTTCCGTCTTTGCACAATGGGCAAGGGCATCGGATGCTGAACCACCATAGGCGCGGATAAGTCCACCAGCCCCGAGTTTGATGCCGCCAAAGTAGCGCACCATACAACATGTCACATCCTCCACACCACTTTTTTTGATGGCTTCAAGGATGGGTACACCAGCTGTTCCGGCAGGTTCACCATTATCGCTGGAACGCTGGTGATCACCAATGCAATAGGCTGTGCACACATGGCTTGCGTCACTGTATTCCTTGCGGATTTCCGCAATAAAGTCACGTGCTTCTTCTTCACTCCTTGTGGTTTTGACAATGGCGATAAAGCGCGACTTCTTGATGACGGTTTCTTCACGGTATTCTTCTTTGCAATGCATAGTGTCATTATACAGGGCAGGGATGAAAAGAAAAAGATTTTTGATGGAGGATAGTTTACAATAGTAGACATGAGCAGAATACAACAATTAAGTACACAAATTGCGAATATGATTGCGGCTGGTGAAGTGGTGGAAAGACCGATGGGTGTTGTCAAGGAGCTTGTCGAAAATGCCATCGATGCTGGCAGTACAAGGATTATTGTCAATATCACCGGTGGTGGGATAGATGCACTGAGTGTGGAAGATAATGGCTGTGGCATGGATGCCCAGGATGCCCGCAATGCATTCCTGCGCCATGCGACAAGCAAGATCCATGAACAAAATGACCTCTGGAATATCCATACCCTCGGGTTTCGAGGAGAGGCTCTTCCTTCCATTGCCTCTGTTTCCAAATTAACCATGGACACAAGTGATGGAGAACAGTCCACAAAGGTGGTCATGGAATATGGTAAAGAGGTAGTCTATGAACCTTCTGCCTGTCCTGATGGGACTAAGATTACCGTGGAAGGGTTGTTCTACCGTACGCCGGCAAGACTCAAGCATCTTCGCTCTGCTTCTTATGAAGCTTCATTGATCCAGAATGTTATCAGCAGTTTTGCCCTCTCCCATCCAGAAATTGCCTTTCGCCTCTTTACGGATGGCAGGGAGACCTTTCGCACCAATGGCAATAACAACCTTCTGGAAGTGATCTATCAGGTATATGGAAGACAGCCTGCTGAAAGTGCCATACGGGCACAGTTTTCTGACTTTGACTATACGGTAGATGGTTATCTCATCTCCCCGGTTTTTACCAGGGCAAACCGCAACTTCATCCATATCTTCCTCAATGGCAGAATGGTGAAGGATAACCGCCTGTACCGGGCTGTACAGGAAGGCTATAGCGGTATGTTGCCACAGGGAAGGTATCCGATGTGTGTATTGCACATTACCATGGATCCCCATATCCTTGATGTCAATGTCCATCCTGGCAAATGGGAAGTGCGCCTTTCCAAGGAAAGACAGTTGGATTATCTCTTGGTGGATAATATCGGAAAGCTGTTAAAGATGACACCGGTGGTGAAAAAGGAAGAACCAAAACCGGTAACACCTGTGTATTATCAGCCGGTGTCCTTTACAAAGGAAGAAATGGCACCTGCCCATATTGAAGAGAAACAGCCGGTTTATGATGAAGTGGAAAGTGATGAGGCATTGCTCGCTTCACTTTGGGAAGAGAAACCAAAGGAAACAAAGAAAGAAGAAACAGTGGTGGAAGAGGAACGGATTCCTTTTCCAGCATGCCGGATTCTTGGACAGGTTCATGAGAAGTATATTGTGGCAGAGTGTGAGGCAGGTTTGATGGTATTAGACCTGAAAGGGGCAATGCAGCGCACTGCCTATGAGGCATTGTTACGGGAAATGGAAAACAACCATGCGACGATGCAGTGTCTTGTGCCCATTACCATTCATGCGGCCACGGGGGCAGTGGTGCGCATTGATGCATTGAATGCAGCGGTAGCGGACATGGGCATACGCTATGAACCGTTTGGTGAAGATACCCTTGTTGTCCATGAAATTCCCTGCTGGATGAAGGATGGCAATGAAGAGCAAATATTGACGGATATTGTGGATAACTTCTTACAGGACAAGAAGGACACAAAGGAAAAGATGGCATTCCGCAGGCTTGTCGCAAAGACTTATGCCAGTACCAGGAAAGTTGTGAAGATGATGGATGTGCAGGAGCTGGAAGCACTTGTGAACAATCTTTCTTCTTGTGACAATCCATGGACTGCACCGGATGGAAAGCCGTTAGTTGCCATATTGGATGAAAGAACACTGGCAAGGAATTTTATATGAAGAAGGTACTTGTGATTGCCGGACCTACGGCGGTGGGAAAAAGTGCATTTGCGATAGAAGCCGCAAAGCGATTGAATGGTATTGTGATCAGTGGTGATTCCATTCAGGTATACCGTGGTTTTGACATCGGTTCGGGAAAGATAACAGAAAGGGAAATGCAGGGTATTCCCCACTATCTGCTCGATGTAAAGGATGCCCATGAACCGTACAGTGTTGCGGATTTTCAAACCATGGCAAGGGCTGTTATCGATAACAGTGAACAGCTTCCCATCATCTGTGGAGGTACAGGACTGTACCTCAAAGCTTGTCTCTATGACTATGATTTTTGTGAAGAAGCAGGTGAAAGGGTAGATATAGAGCTGGAACGGTATAGTTCGGATGAGCTATGGGCGATGTTGAAAGTGCTGGATGAAAAGCAGGCAGAAAAGGTTCATCCCCATAACCGCAGGAGGTTGTTAAGGTCTTTGACCATCATCCGCAGTACAGGCAGAAAACAGTCCGAGCTGCATGATGCCCAGGAACATCAGCCCATCTATGATATGTTCATTGCCGGTTGTACGATGGATAGAGAAGCTCTGTATGCCCGCATTGATCAGCGGGTGGAAGGTATGTTTGCGGATGGTCTTGAACAGGAGATACGAAATCTGCTTTCTCGTGGTGTGACATTTGACGATCAGCCTATGCAGGGGATTGGTTATAAGGAGTGGAAGCCTTACTTTGAAGGAAAGTCCACGATAGAAGAAGTGAAAGCGGAAATCCAGAAGCACAGCCATCAGTTTGCCAAACGGCAATATACATGGCTGAACCATCAGATGCCAGTGCACTGGTTTTCTGTGTTGGATGAGGAAGAACGGGAAAAGATGTTGCAGGAAATTGAGGGGTGGTACCATGACGAATGTCAAAAAGCTGTATAAGTTGTCTGTTGTACATGATGGCTATGCCACGTTGTTGTGGTTGATGGTGTCTATCATGTTGGCTGCTTTTGTCATGTGGCTTTCCCATAGTACGTTCTATCTTTTTGACTGTCTTGTCTTTGCCATCATTGTCGGTTTCTTCTTTGTGCCAGTCGGAGTGTTGTTACTGGTGCTGCACATATACCACAGACACCGGATCAGTGACATTCTGCATCATGCCTGCAGTGATGAACTCTTCAACCAGGAGGTGTTTCATGTGGTGGGGAAGGACCTTGCCATGTCAGATCATTTTCTTATCTATGTTGCAAAGATGCCGGTTATTGTGCGCAGAATGGATGTACAGGGTGTACACCTGATGCCCAATAAGATTGTTCTTTCCACAGCAAATGGTCCATTTGCCTACCTGAATCCAGATGATGAGATCATCCATTCTGTTGAAGAATGGGCACATGCCCAGTGGGTCTGCCCAAACTGTGGGGCAGAGATGGATGCGTCTTACATCTTTTGTACAAATTGTGGCTATCATCGGGAAGTGGCAGTGGAAGAGACAAAGAAGGACCATCGTCGTTCCTTCCTTGTGATTGCCCTTGTGGTATTGCTTGTTATGGCGATTGTGCTTGTGTATTGTGGTATGGCAAAGCCTGTGGAGAGAAGGATGGAACTCGAACCGGATGGGTATCTTGCTGTGGCGTGTGAACAAATGATGAATAATGGCTGAAAAGAATGCCTCTGATTTGACATCACCTATGTATGCGTTAAACTATAAGTATCACTGAAGGAGAGTGAGTATTATGGAAAGTTACAACTATAACAGAGTGTATTCCGGTGAACAGACTCTGCAGCAGTATATGACAAAAGTCTTTGGTGTCATGGGCAGTGGTCTTGCGATCACCGCACTAGTGGCAGGACTTGGTTACTACAGCTGGATTACAGGTGGTATTGTCTTTCAGATCTATGCAAGATTCTACACTGTGATTTCTCTTGTGAGTCTGTTTGTACAGCTTGGTATCTGTGTTGCGCTTGGTAAGGGTATTACCACAAGGTCTGTTGGCAAGACAAGAATGCTGTTCTATGTGTATTCCGCTATTACAGGTCTTACATTCTCATTTCTGCCACTGACATTTGGCATTACGACGGTCTTTACCGCATTTGCCTTTGCGGCAGTGATGTTCATCAGCTGTGCTGTCATCGGACATTTCACAAATGTGGATATGTCGAAGTTCTCGGGACTTCTCATGGGTGGATTGTTTGCCCTTGTGCTGATTACCCTTCTTGGTATGTTCATCCCGGCTATCGGCAATTCCATGTTGATTTCTTATGTTGGTGTCGCATTGTTCCTGGGTCTTACCGCATGGGATATGCAGAGAATCCGTGCATTCTATTACCAGAGTGCAGGTGATGCAACATTGACTGGTAATCTTGCCGTATATGGAGCCTTTGAGCTTTACCTTGATTTCATCAATATATTCCTCTATATATTGAGAATTATGGGAAGCAGTTCTTCCAACGACTAAGTGAACAAGGCAGGCTCAGCCTGCTTTTCTTTTATATAACAAGACAGAGAATGGAATCATGATCGAAGACAAGTTAATTGAAAAAGCAAAAGAATGCTTTGTGATGGCAATCGAGATCTACAATAAACCTACAATCAAATATCGTGTTGAAGGTTTTAGTATGTTCATTTGTAATGCATGGGAACTAATGCTAAAAGCTTATCTGATTAAGCGGGATGGGATGAACAGTATTTACTTTAAAGATAATCCTGGGAGAACGATTAGTTTGGATGGCTGCTTACGTAAAATTTTCACAAACGAGAAAACTCCAGTAAGAAGAAATCTGGAAAAAATAATTGAGCTTAGAAATACAAGCACACACTTTATCACGGAAGAGTATGAAATGGTTTATATCCCTTTATTTCAGGCATGTGTGTTAAACTTTGTTGAAAAAATGAATGAGTTTCATAAGGTTGATATGACTGAAGTAATTCCACAAAACTTTTTGACTTTGGTTGTAAGTATGAAAGCGTTGGATGAAGAGAAAATAAAAGTAAAATATCCTGAAGAAATAGCACAAAGATTAATTGATAATAATAGAAAATTGCAACCGATGATTGATGAAAATAATCAAGGATTTGCAATTAAAATTGAGCATTATCATTATCTGACCAGGAATAAAGAAGAAGCAACTTCTTTTGTTAAAGTTGATAATAATGCGGATGCGACAGTTAAAATCGTCAGGCAGATACAAGATGTTAATGATACGCATAAATACAGCATGAAAAATGCTTGCAGAGAAATCAATAACCGATTGGTAAAAAGTGGATTAAAGCCAATAATGAATCAATATGTATTTGGGCTGTTTAACAAAGTGTATGGTATTAAGGAAAATGAAAAGTATTGTTATGTCCATAAACAATTTTCACAACCACAATACACCTATTCGATTCATGCTATTGAATTAATATTTGGCGAGATAAAAAAAGATCCTGATAATATTGTCGACAAACTAAAAAGACTAACCCCAGGGGCAAAGGAATTCTTGGTCTAAACCTACTCCCATTCGGGAACCCAGCCTGCATCCTTCTCGAGTTAGTTCATTATTATGCTATCACGAGTTGATTTGCATTTCAATCAAGAAGAAGAAAACAGGATATAGATTGATAATGTGGCCGCAAATTCTAACACCATAGGAAATGGTGCTGGAAAAAGGGATTCCGGGAGTGTTTGGTTTATCGTACAGGCACACGCATGGTACAATGGTATCCTTGTCAGGGAAAATAACGTATGCTTTAGATGACTTGAGAAGTCTTTTATTCCTGAAGTATGTGAAATGTTTCGGGATGCGATGATTCAGGAGGTGAACATGAAAGTAAGAGAATATCTGTTTCATGCATATTATCATCAGTTTGTGACCATAGAGGCAGATGAACTGACTGATAAGTTGAAAAACAGAATTGAGATACATGATGATGACTGTTATGCCATCTGTACTGCCTATTGTGCAGAGGATGGTGCGGTGTGCTTTGCGGTTCTTTCGGTTGGACCTTCCTGGGATTATTGTACAAAGGGTCTTGAGAAAGAGGATATCTATGGTGTATTTACCATGGAGGAAGTGGCAGAGTGTGAGATGCGGATTCTCGACTATGATGAAACCATTGCCCGTAAAGGCAATGCCTTCCTTGAGAAACAGGAAGGTGACGTGGAAGAGGATGTGCTGTTTCTCAGGACGGATGAAAGACTTGATAATCTCAGAGACCTTGTCTATCCGGACATTGTGTATGTGGGTGTGATTGAGGGTACAGAGATTGTGGAGTATGACATGATTCTCACTGCCATTGATGGACCTTTTGTCAAAGGTCATCTCATTGACAAGACATCCCAGCACGAAGAGTATGAGACAGTGATGGCATTGCCATATGAATATGCTGGAGGCATACGGCTATTGGCTTTGTTTGTAGGGGATACACTCAGCCATCAGGAAGAAACAGTTCTCGAAAAGATCCGGGAGATATCGAGCCGTTATGGCATTACATTTTCAGGAGTATCAATAAGGAGTTAAAGATGAGCGTATCACATGATGTAACCTATACTTGTCCCTATTGTGGGAAAACATTTGAAATTTCTGTTTATGATTCCATCAATGCGGAAATAGACAAAGACCTCAGGGACAGATGCCTTTCCGGTGAGGTGTTCCAGCAGTTATGCCCACATTGCAACAAGGAATTCCTTGTGCAGAACGATCTGCTCTATGTGGATCCATACCACAAATTTGTGATCTTTGTCTCAGACAAAGAAGTGCCAGAAGTGGTGAAACAGGCTGTCGCAAAGCCACTTGTCAAACAGGGTTACCGGTTGCGCAGGTGTGCGACGGTACGGGAGTTTACCGAAAAGATTTCGATCTTTGAAGATGGTGCGGATGATGTGCTGGTGGAACTTGCCAGGTATGATAGTTTCATCGAATTTGTGGACAATAAAAAAGGAAAGCCGGAAGAGGTGACTTCGGTGGATTATGAACGCTATGAAAATGATGTTATGAAGATCAATGTGCGCACAGCCGACCGCGGTATGGCCTTCATCATTCCGGTATCAATGCTCGAAGAAGAAATCACTTCCAGCAATATGGATTTCACAGTTGATCCTGAAGAGTTTTCTCTGATTAACAGTGACTGGCTGTTATCATTGTTTCAAAAGAGTGCGGGGGTTGCCTGATTGGCAATCCTTTTTGCTATAATAAAAGGACAACATTTGTGATGTTGTCCTAAGCTCTATCCATCTGTTCACTTGTCTACACCAACTGCTTTGAGAAGGAAGTCCCTTCCAAGCTGTGCTTTGATATCATTGATGATCTTCTTCCTGGTGAGCGGGTATTCCAATACCCAGCAGCCAATCCATCCATTGTTGGCAAGGGGCAGGAAGCGGGCATTGACCTCATGTAATTCACCGAGTATGCGGTTATGTTCTTCACGGCTCTTTGCCTTGGGCAGTCTCTTGCGCAGCTGTTGTTCATCACACAGCGTGGAGAACAGCAGATAGGAATTGATACTGCCAAAGAGGCTTAATTGATAAGGGGTGACCGCATTGCAATCAAGTCCTGCCTTGACACAGACTTCCTGTACAAAGTGGTGCAGTGCACGATAGGAGTATGGGCGATGCTGGGATGTTTCAAAGTAGAAGGCATCGTTTGTGGTTTTGCCAAGATCCGGATCTCTTGTTTTCAGCTTACTGCTGAAGGGGGCATAGAAGCGGAAGACACCTTGTACATCCCAAAGGCGGTTGCCATTGTGGGAGGTGCTCATCAGTTTTGTGAGTGCGTTTTCCTGCAGTGGTTTATCTTTCCGGTTGATCTTTTCAAGATACTTTCCATCCGGTATGGTCAATATCAGTTCTTTGTCCGGGCTGTTTGGGTTGACGGTAAAGTCAGACAGGCGGATGTTTTCTACCTGTTTTGGACGCAGGCCAAGATACAGCATCATTTCCATCAACAGTTGTTTATCCTGTGGAAAACCTGGAAGTACCCCGATCATTTTGCGGATGTCTCCAGCTCTTGCAAAGGTACTCTCCGTGTACTTTGTGCAGGCGCGCACTTCATTGTGTAATATGCCAGAGAATGGATTCTGGTATCCGGGGAAGGTTTCCGGATGGTTTTCAATCCGGCTTCCAATGGATCGCAGGGTTGCCTGGTAGCGATGAACGGTATTTTTGGTCAATGTGCCTTCTTTTACCTTATCATCGAGCATTTTAAAGTATTCCCTTGCGTCATCATTTGTCATGGAAATGATATGGAACTTTCCGTTTTTATAGGAATGCAGAAGATTAATGATTTTCCGGTAGTCGTTCACCGTGGAGGGGTGGCTGCCTAGTCCGTCCATGATGGCGTTCCACTGTTCGATAGAAAGTCCAATGGGAACTTTCGCTTGTGTCATATGGTCCACCTCCTTATCAGCCAATATTATTACTTCAAGCACACTATAGTGTGTTACTCAATATTATGCAATAGACAAAAAGTGAAGTAAAACATTTCACACAATTCCCCATAATTTATCCGTTTTTCTGCGGTAATGTTTTGTTATTTTATATGTGCACAGAGATGTGTGCTTTGGCACATGCTTCCCCCTTGGCACATGCCAGAGAAATTCTATCCCCTTAAATAAAAGAGATGAGACCCGTATGGGTCTTTTCTCTTGCGATGGTTAGTGTTCTGTGTTAGAAGATAAGCATGTACGAAAATGAAATAGACAAAGTAAAGACATGCATAGGTGACAAACGCCCATGCATGATCGCAATTGATGGCAGATGTGGTTCTGGCAAGTCCACATTTGGTTCATTGCTTGCGGAGAAGCTGAATGCGGATTTGTTTCACATGGATGACTTCTTCCTGCGCCCTGAGCAGCGCACAGAAGAGCGCTATGCAACGCCAGGAGAAAATGTGGACCATGAAAGGGTGGAGGAAGTGCTTGCCTTGTGGTGGAAACAGGAAATGTTTTCCTATCGGAAGTTTGACTGCGGGACGATGTCCCTTGCGGATGAAACAATTGTGGTTCCAAAGCAGATTGCGGTTGTGGAAGGAACCTACAGTATGCACAAGGACCTGAGAAAGTTCTATTCTTTAACCATATTTATGGATATAGATCACGATTTGCAGCAAAAAAGGATATTAAGCCGTTCAAATGAAGAAGTCCTGGCGGTGTTTAATGAGAGGTGGATTCCTTTGGAAGAGTTGTATTTTCGTTCCCTGGATGTTCAAAACCTCTGCCAGTTACAAATTTCTGCAACAAATTGAAAACGGTTACACAGTTTTTACATTGTTCTGTTAGAATAGTAGCAGATATTTTTGGAGGGATTTGTAATATGGCAAAAACACCTGTCTGCCCGCATTGTGGCAGTAAAGAAACGGTAGACAACGATTCATTCTACACATGTAATGCATGTCATAATGACTTTGGAAGAGAAGCACTTTCCGATGATGGCGAAAGCATGGTCACTGCTGTCAAGGGGATGCGCTTCCGCTATGGCGATGTGATTTCCGGAAGTGTACGCCTTCGCTTTGTGCAGGATGGGGATGTATGTCTCTATGAGGTCTATGATTCTTATGAAGGTGGCGTAAACAAGGTCGCTGGAGTTCTGGATGGAAATGCATGGACAAAGCTGAAGAAGACATTGTTTGAATCACTGTATCTCATGGATTGGGACAGGGAGTATATTCCGGTGAATGATGGCCGTGAAATCCGTGGCAATAATGAGTGGGAATTTGCGGTTGCGGTCAGTATGGATGAAGAATATGTATATCGTGGGGTTGATGCATATCCTGCATATTGGAATAAGTTTATGAAGCTTGTTGAGCCATTCTTTGAAGAGCTCAAGAAGGAAGAAGACTGACTTTTCAAAATCTTAAGAGCATCTTAAAAGTAGTTGCACATTTCATGGGTTATACTGCAGGTGACAGGAGGTGTGACATATGGCGTATGTTATATTGCTTGGCACGTTGTTGTTAATTATAGTACCCATGGGGATGCACCGGGATGAGAGGAAACATCCCTGATTTATTGGATGCAAAGTGCGGTGAAGTGCCGCACTTTTTTTTGTGTTTCTGGCTAGTTTTTTCACAAGCGTGGGAATGGTTGAAAAAAGATATACAGATGCTAGAATAGTGAGTGCTTTTTTGGGAGGAAAATTATGAATCTCTTGATTGTTGGTGCCGGTAAAATCGGCCATGCGATCACAGCACAGCTATCCAAAGAGGGACATGATCTGACATTGATCGACAAGCGTCCGGAAGTGCTTGAGGCTGTGCAAAGTACATATGATATTAATTCAATTGCCGGAAATGGTGCTTCTCTTGCCATATTGAAGGAAGCCGGGGTAAAGGATGTGGATGTGTTGATTGCGGTATCCAATGCGGATGAAATCAATATGCTCGCCTGCATTACGGCAGCTACACTGAATCCATCTATCCAGTGCATTGCCCGTATCCGCGATCCGGAATATGCAGCACAGGCATACCAGATGGCAAATATGTTCCATCTTGCCCTTGTCATCAATCCGGAGAAACAGGCAGCTGCTGAGATTGCAAGTCTCATCAAGATGCCAGGCACATTGCATAGGGACACCTTTGCCAAAGCCCGTATTGAAATTGTGGAACTGCGTGTAGAAGAGGGGTCAAGACTCGATGGAAAGAAGCTTTCTGATCTTGAAAAGCTCGTCCATTCCAAGGTACTTGTCTGTGCGGTAGAACGAGGGGGAAAGACCATCATGCCGGATGGTGCGTTCGTATTGAAAGCAGGAGACAAGTTCAGTGTTACAGCATATCCAGAGCAGTTGCACAATATGCTCGCAAGTCTTGGTATTGTAAGAAAAGACATTCACCATGTGTTAATTGCCGGTGGTGGAAGAATCAGCTTCTACCTTGCTGAACAGCTCGACAAGATGCATATCACGACAACCCTGATCGAAAAGGACCGTGAAAGGTGTGAACTTTTGGCGGATAAGCTGCCACATTCCCGTATTGTCCATGGCGATGCAAGTTCCCAGGCCTTCCTTGATGAAGAGGATCTTGAGGACTATGACGCACTTGTGTCCATGACCGGATTTGATGAGATGAACATTGTCATTTCCATGTATGGGGCATTGCGCAAAGTGCCATTGACCATCACAAAGGTGAGCCGTGGTGAAAACATTCCACTGCTCAACGATCTGCCAATTGGTCCGGTTGTCTGTCCAAAGGATCTTGTGACAATGCACATCGTGCGCTATATCCGGGCTATGGAAAAGTCTGGTGAATCCTCTGTTGTCAGTGTGCATAAGATTGCGGAAGGTGCAGAGGCTTTGGAGTTTGTGGTAGATGAACATACCCGCTATGCAGGAAAGATGTTAAAGGATATTCCGGTAAAGAAGAATATTCTTGTGGTGTCGATACGACATGGTGTCAAGGTTTCCATTGCGGATGGTTCTTCTGTATTTATGCCGGGTGATACGGTTGTTGTCATTGCATCACAGGATGAAGTGATCCGTACGATGAATGATATATTTGCTGAGTGAGGCTGCTCATGAACTGGAAAATGATCTGGCGTATTATCGCCTATACATTATTGATTGAAGCTGTGTTGATGGTGCCGGCACTTGCCATCAGCTTTGGCTATCAGGAAATGACAGTTGTCTATGCCTACCTTGCTTCGATTGCGGTGATTATTGTTGTGGCAGGTGTATTGCTGTTGGTGACAAAGAACAGCCGCAAGGGCTTCTATGCAAGAGATGGTTTAGTGACTGCGGGTCTTACATGGCTTGCCATGTCAATGCTTGGCTGTCTTCCCTTCTGGTTTTCAAGGGAAATACCATCGTATGTAGACTGTCTTTTTGAAATGGTATCCGGTTTTACCACAACCGGTTCTTCCATCCTGACGGATGTGGAAGCTATGTCGAAGGGGCTTCTCTGGTGGAGGTCCTTCTCACACTGGGTTGGTGGTATGGGTG
>CAJKOS010000003.1 GCA_905201565.1 uncultured Erysipelotrichaceae bacterium | reverse complement strand
CTTGCTGGTAATACTGCTGAGGCAACAGTACGTTTCAGTGTCAACCGCTTCGGTTCTACATTCGATTTCAATGACGATGTGCCGACAATGGATCTTGTGGATAATTACTATGCACAGGAAACTGAGAATGTCATTATCAGAGAAGTAAATGTCAACCGTCTGACAGGTTATACGCTGACAGTTAACCGCGATGGTTCCAACATCACCCTTGTTGAGGGTGAAGACTTCCGGGTTATTTCCAGTTCTATTGCGGGTGGATACCAGTACATCTATGAAATCTTCCCGGATGTATTCACATCTGAAGGTACATATTCCATCATCGTACAGTCTGTCGATGAGGCTGGTAATACAAATACCAACAGTACGGTGAGAACAGATGATGGTGTCAATGACTATCCGGTAGTATTCGCTATCGATAAGACATTGCCTACAGTTTCTATTGATGAACTGGATCCGGATGATCGTTCGAATAACAACTTCAATGAGAACACCAAGACATTCCGTATCAGTGTGAGAGATAACAATGCAATGTCCAGAGTTGTCGTCACAGTTGATGGAAATGTGGTCTTCGACATGGAAGGTCAGGAATTAGCTGAGTATCTGGAAGAACATGGCGGGTTTGTTGAAATCACACTGGATGCCGCAAGTGGTTATCAGACCATCAAAGTACAGGCATTTGACGGTGCTGGTAATGAGAGTGCAGATACACAGTATCAGGTACTTGTTACAACGAACTTCTTCGTCAGATTCTTCTACAACAAACCGTTGTTCTACGGCTCCATCATTTTCTTGATTTTGTTGTTACTGGCAATTGCTTACTACATCAAGAAGAGAATGGATAAGCAAAAGAAAAATGCGTAAAAGCCATAGATGCGGATAATGGCGAATTGAAATGAGTAAACACGCTGTTTGAGCATATCTCTTACAGCGTGTTTTTCTTAAAGGAAAACATATGGAACAGATTGTTAATGGGACATATCAAATCATAAATGCAATTGGTAAAGGTGGTACAGGTGTCGTCTATCGGGCATGGCATATGCACTTGCAGAAGTATGTTGCCTTGAAGCGGATGTTTATTCCAGGTATGGATGAAAAGGCATTGAGACGGGAAACCGATATTCTCAAAAACCTGCACCATCCTGGTCTTCCTCAGGTATATGACTTCTTCATTGACTATGGCATGGTCTATACCGTCATGGACTTTATTGAAGGCATGGACATGGGAAAGGTGAATTGCGGCATACGCTGTCTTCCTGAAGAAAGGGTGCTTTCGTGGTTGTTGGAAATGGGAGACATTCTTTCCTATTTACATAGCCGCAAGGAACCTGTCATTCATAGTGACATCAAACCAGGTAATGTGATTGTTACACCCCAGAATACAATCTGTCTCATTGACTTCAACATCTCCCTGTCTGGTCAGGTATATGGTCGTGTACAGGGCTATAGTGCAAACTTTGCCTCACCAGAACAGGTCATGATTGCCAAAGCTATCATGTCAGGCAAACGTCCATCGTTTGTACTGACACCTGCATCGGATATCTATAGTACAGGTGCTTTGTTCTACTACCTCATGAGCGGCAGGTTACCGGTAACCGGTGGAAAGAATGTGCCATTAGCACCAGGTAATTGTGGGTATAGTGAAGCATTATGCAATGTGATTAACCGCTGTATGGCAATGGATAAGAGAAGAAGGTTTGCGGATGGTGTGGCTTTGCGCAAGGCTTTGGAAACTTTGCGGAAACATACTGCTGCTTATCGAAAGCTCATTTACATCCAGGCTGCTTCCTGGGTAGTCGCAAGTTGTCTTGTCGGTGGAGGCTTGTTTGCTTTGTTGCATGGTAACAGTCTGTTGAAGCTTGAACGTTTTGAAGAAGACTATTCTGCGTTTGCCAAAGCATTTAATGAAGGTGATGAAGAAGAAGCAGAGGACATTGGTCTATCTATATTGAATAACAGAAGTTATGCAAGGGTGTTGGAAGACTCTGAGGAAGAAAATGCGGCTTTGTTACATGCCATGGGGGATATTTCCTATAACAAAGAAGACTATGAAAGTGCTGAGGCATATTACAAAGAAGCTTTGGATATAGCAGAAACGGATAGTTATGTATTGGATTATGCATTGTCTTTGTCCTATGGAGGAAAGGGAGAACAAGCAGAAACTGTGTTACACAGCTATGCGCTTGAAGAAAGTGAACAGGGTGCTTTGATTCAGGCTTCGATTGCCATGGACAATGGTGACTATGGTAGTGCGATGGCTGAGGCAGAAAAGGTATGTTCGAGCAGTGACCAGGATATTGCGATTACCGCATGGACATTGATGGCAGATATTGCGGAAAGAAGTGGTGAACCAGATGAGGCTTGTACATATCTTGAAGAAGCTATGGAGTTGTCTGGTGACATCAATATGGAAAGAAAGCTTGCGGCTATGTATATGCAATGTGCTTCAGACACAAGGCTTTCTGCTTCCCAGAAGAAGTACTATGGCGAACGTGCTGAGTCACAATACCGGAAGATTTGTGCATCTCTATCCAGTGAGTTGACGGATGAGTTGAACTATGCCCTGGTGTTGCAATATGTAGGAAAGAGTGAAGAAAGTATCCGGGTGCTGCATACGCTTGATGATACGGATTATCGCGTGAATATGTATCTTGCCTTTGCATTGCGTGATCAGGGTAAGGATGATGAAGCGCGTACAGCTGCCCGCAAGGCAATGCGGCAATATGAAGATAGTGAAGTGGAAACCATTGATGTAGAGGCTTTGGCTCAGCTTGAGAAACTGGCAGGATAGGTGATGGGTATGAATACATGGATGATCACAGGAGTTGTGTTGATTGTGTGTGGCGTTGTGTTTGGTGTAGGCATGCAATTATTGGTGCATGTGAAGAAGAAGGCATTGATGAGGTGAGTATATGAAGTGTCCGGTATGTCATAGAGAAATTGGTAGTAATGCGATTTGTCCATATTGTGGAACAAATGTGCAGTCGTATTTCAATGGGACGACGACAATTGTAAACCCACGCAGCTCTACTTCAAGGATGGTGGATCTTTTGAAGGATATCAAGTTGTTATTACTGATTATCATTGTGATTCTTGCTGGTATTTTCCTGCTTATGTTAATTGAAGCAGGTGCACAGTTATTTTAGGAGGGGTGACGCATGAAAAAGAAGAAAAAGTG
This sequence comes from uncultured Erysipelotrichaceae bacterium, assembly GCA_905201565.1. Lineage (GTDB taxonomy): Bacteria > Bacillota_I > Bacilli_A > Erysipelotrichales > Erysipelotrichaceae > Bulleidia. Next base: position 43,567 of record CAJKOS010000003.1, on the reverse strand, counting down.
GATTTATGGATTGGCAGCGGGGATATCCCTTGTGGTCATTGCGGCAGCAGTTGCAATTGCCTTCCTGCTTTCTCCATCGAATGTCTATTCCCGCAAAATCAATGAGGCAGAGAAGTTCGTTGAAGCAGGGGATTATGAAAATGCGGTGCTGGCTTATCAGGAAGCGATTGACCAGGATCCTGAGAATGTTGAGGCATATCTTGGACTTGCTGGTTTGTATGAATCCAATAATGAAGTGAGCAGTGCGATTACGCTTTTGCAGAATGGATATCTTAGGACTAACAGTTTGCAGATCAAGGTTGTTTTGAACAGATTGCTGGATCTTGAAGGTGGAGAAGATGGTGAAAAGAGTGAATCTGTCGCTGCGATAAATGATGGATTGTTCTCAATCATTTCCGCTTACAGTTATCGCGACTATTCCACACGGTATGGCATTGACAACAAGAGCGGCAACAGAGACGGATCCGTAACAGTGCGGGTAGATGGCATGGATGCGGATATCACCTTTGCTAATACTTCCAGCCAGCCTGATGCGGTCAGTGCAACAATTGTGGACAATGATGCCATTCCTGTTTCTATTACGATGGACAACATTCTGCAGCTCTTTGGAACAGCGGAATCTGTTACCTACAATGATTTGTCTGTGATGGGTCTGCATGATCTGGCAAGAAACAGTGACAGTGAACATGGTGAGGTCATTACCTTTACCTATGCGGATGCACAGGTGACCATTGCCTGCGATGAAAGCGGAACGATTACGGCAGAGTCATGGAATGAGATTGTGCCGTCTCTAGAAGAGAGAGAGTCGTTCACGGATGTACAGTTGACAGGGTTCATCATCGATGCGCAAACCGGTGGATTTGTCGGTAATGTGCATATAACAGTGCGTGAAGGTACATCTGAAACAGGACCTGCAGTAGCGGAGTTTGATACAGATGGTGGTGGAATGTATGAAGTTGATCTGCCGGCAGGACAGTACATGTTTGAAATTGAAGCCGATGGTTACGAACCGGTATTCAAAGAAGTATATATCGGAACATATACAAAGACGACAACTGAAGATTTCACCATTAGCAAGTCTGTTGCGGATGGCGAAGTGAGATTTGTGCTGGAATGGGGTACTTATCCAAGAGATCTGGATTCCTATCTCATGGGTGAAACAGATGATGGTGAAGAGGTTCTGACAAGTTACTATTCCAGAACAAGTACAGGTGATGATGGCGAGACTATTGCGGAGCTTGATCTTGATGATACAGATGGACTTGGACCAGAGACAACGACGCTCTACGACATAAATGGTGAATATACTTTCTCGGTTGTGGACTACCTTGGTACAGGGGATATTAATTCCAGCGGGGCGACAGTGACTATCTATATGCCAAATACCGCACCGCAGGTTGTTTCGATTCCAACGAACTTTGATGGTGAAGTATGGCGTGTTGCGACCATTGATCATGGCAAGCTGACAATCCATAACGATGCATATGGTTCTACAACTGCAGCATCCAAGTAAGTAAAGGAAAGAAAGGAGGACGGAAATGAGAAACAAAAAGTGGATAGTTATCATAACAGCGATCATTTCTGTTTTGGTAATAGCCATAGCTATCACTTCCGTCTTCCTGCTTTCTCCTTCTGCCCAGTACACAAGGTCCATCAAAGAAGCTGAAAACCTTGTGGAAGAAGGAGACTATGAAAATGCCATTCTTGCCTATCAGGAAGCCATTGAAAAGGATCCGGACAATGTAGAGGCATATCTTGGGTTAGCGAATGTGTACGAAAAGAGTGGTGAGATATCATTAGCCATTCAAACTCTGGAAACAGGTTACAAGAAAACAAAGAGTGCACAAATCAAAGTGTTATTGAACCAGATGGAAGAAACAGAAGAAGAAACTGTCGGTTCAGAAACATTAACCTTCAATGATGAACTCCTGTCTATGCTTTCTACATTCAGGGAAGAAGACTATGAGGAACAGTATGGAAGAAGCGATGGCAGGCGTGATGCAAGGTTTGATGGCTTAGATGCAGAGATCCGCTTTGATGAAGATGGTATTCCAATAGAAATACATCTCGATGATATCCTGACACTCTTTGATAGAAGTGAACCAATTCCAGTAGAAGAACTGGAAGAGATGAGACTTGAGGGATATCGCACAACAAATAGTGCCAGTCATGGTGAGATGGTTGTGTTTGAAAGCAGTGGTACAGAAGTAACCATTGCTTTGAAAGATGATCAGGTGACAAGTGATTCCTATAACGTCATTGTTCCACTTGCTATAGAGAAAGAAGAGGAAGAAGTGGAAGAAGAACAAGAAGCGGAACAGGTTGAAGTTGAAGATGAAGAAACAGTGTCTGCAGAGAACACAGATATGAGAGTGTTTACTGGGCAGACAGTGGATATAGACACTGGCGCAAGTATTGGAGATGTCACGATCAAAATATATAAGGGTTCTATTCAATATGGCTCTGTTATACAGGAAGTGACTTCTGATTCAAATGGAAATTTCACATTCTCAATAGAAAAGAATATGAATTGTTATGCATTGCTGGAAAAAGGTGATTATACATGTGAACTCAATCTGACTACATCGTTTTTCACAGAAGGTGCAGATCTTGGAAGTGTGAGGCTTCACAAAGCCAGCGAAGAAATTGAGATTGTTATGGAGAAAAGCGTGGGGTTAGATTCTGTGACGTCAACTTTTGGATGTGCTGGTGATTGGATCGGTCTTGAAGAAGGAACTTCATGGCTCTTTAATGGCGAGAAAGTGTCATATAAATATGAGGTGAATAATGGAAATAAGGTACAGGATATTTTGAGAATCTTCAATAGAAAGAGCCCGTGTTCATATAGGCTTAATTTTAAAGAAGGCTTTGTTCCAAGTGAAGGTGATATCAGGGTGATCTTGCGAGTGCCAGGACAAACAGAACAAATATTTACACCTGAGTATGGACGGGCTTGCAGATATTGGTTGTTAGTTCTGTTTTCTCTCGAGGGAAACATCGAAATAGAAAATGAATATTATTGATTGCAATTTCTGATTGATGAAAGAAAGGAGGACGGACATGAAGAATAAGAAATGGATATTTATTGTTACTGTTACAGCGATTATTTCTGTTTTGGTGATAGCCATCGCCATCACTACCGTCTTCCTGCTTTCTCCTTCTGCTTCTTATACAAGAAAAGTAAGAGAAGCAGAACAGCTTGTCGCAACTGGTGACTATGAAAATGCCATATTGGAATACCAGGAAGCGATTGAGAAAGATCCAGAAAATGTATCGGCGTATTTAGGACTGGCAGAGATCTATGAGATGAATGGAGATCTCTTACTTGCGATCGATGTGTTGGAAGAAGGTTATTTACATACAAAGAGTGCACAGATACGGGTGATGTTAAACCGTCTTGTGGAAAATGATGAAACGGTTGAGGAAGTCAATGGTTTGTCTTTGAACAGGACGTTGTTGTCGATGTTCTCCTCCTATCGTGAAGAAGATTATGCGGAACGTTATGGTCGTAGTGATGGAAGACGTGAGGCAAGGTTTGATGGGCTGGATGCAGAAATCCGCTTTGATGAAGATGGTATGCCATTGTCCATTGAAGTAGACGATGTGTTGACGTTGTTCCATGCGGATGAGGCATTTGATTCTGCGTTGTTGGAAGATATGCGCCTCAGCAAGCTTCGTACACGCAATGACAGTGAACATGGCGAGATGGTTGTCTTTGTCTATGAAGGGATGAAGATATCCATTGCTTTGGAAAATGGAATGATTACGTCTTCTTCCTATAACGAACTGATTCCTTCATTAGAAGATGAGGAAGATGATGACAAGGAAGAAGAGGATGAGGAAGACGAAGAAGAGAATGTGGTAGAAACGGTTCTCTATTCTGGTACTACCATCGATTATCTGACGGAAGAAGTCATAGGGAATGTTTCGATGACTGTCTACCGTGGTCAGAACAATAGTGGACAGAAATATCTGGAACTTTCTTCAAATGATAATGGTGAGTTTCAGATGAATCTCGAATGTGGAAGGTATTTCTACGTCGAGTTTAAAAAAGATGCATATACATCTGAGTGGCCATTGCGTGCGTCAAAGGATGGCACGATCTATGAGGGGCTCACTGTGCCGCTGACAAAGCCACTGGATGATATTTTCATCATTCTGGAATGGGAATCAGAGGAAATGGAACTCATTTCTGAGCTTGTGGCGCTTAACCTTGGTGAAGATGGAAGTACAAAGGATACGGGTGAAATTGCTGGTGTCGGTGGAGAAACAGTTGCGTACAGGGAAATAACAGATACAGGTGGCGTTGTGCGAGATGTGACAACCATTGTGGATGAAGCTGACAGATATGCGTTTTATGTACATCGTATTGAAGGTGACGGAACATTTGGCGAAGCAAAGGCAAAAGTAACTATTCAGGTACCAGGTATTTCTGATGTGGTTGTTGAAGTCAAACCGGAAATCATTGGTGACTACTGGTTGGTTGGAGCAATTGACCATGGAAAATTCTTTATCAGAAATGATGGCGTAGAAGGTTATGGAATGAATTAGAAGGAGATGAGCACATGATTGTATTACAGATAATGTATGTGTTTGTGATGATGGCTGTGCCAATCCTTGTGGCATTGCTGGTGGCGGTAAGGGTGTATCAGCCTGAACCAAAGAAGAAAAGAATGAAACGGATGACAACAGAACAACTGCTAACACCAAGTGGTGGGTATTGGCAGATTGATCTTGTGAATATCGTCAATGGACAGGTTTTTCGCAAAGTGTTCCGGCAAAGGCTTGTACTTGGTCGTACAGTGAATGACTTTGATGTGACCGGGACATTGTCCATTGGTTCGGAAAGTTATATTTCCCGTGAGCAGTGTGCCTTGTTTGTGACAAGGGAAGGGGTTGTGTTACGGAACTTGTCTGTCAGTAATGCAACGATGCTCAATGGGCAGAGAATGGATGAAAGGCCGTGTTATGTGCGCAGTGGAGATGAAATCGGTATTGGTTATAACCGGTACCGGATTATGAATCTTGCCCATATACCGGTAGGGTGATGTATGGTTTTCTATCTGATATTTCTTCTTGTGAATGTGATTGCGGCATTGGTCGTTGTCGTTGTTGTGGAAAAGAAACGAAAGAAGCGGGAGGAGATGAGAAGGCTTGCGGCTGCACGGCTCATCAAGGAAGAAGTCCTCAATGGAAAGATTCGTGGTAATGAGGGTATTGATGGCAGGTGGAAGCTGCTTGTGATCTTACGCTTCTATGATGGAGGTATGAAGGAAGTTGTCCTTGATCCTTCCTTTGTCATTCATTTTGGAAGAAGTGGATTGACCTCGGATGTGACGGTAGACGCGGAGCTTGTGTCTGCTTCGCATTGTGTGCTGTATACAGCAGGTGGAAAGCTGTATGTCAAAGATGATGGTTCTGGTAATGGAACATATATTATCCGTGGCATGAAGCGCTATCGGATTGATGGTGCTGAGTTATTGGAAAAGGATGTTTTAGAAATCGGTGGTGTGCGGTTTCGTGTAGTGCCGTACTGGTTTGATATGGTGGGGATCTGAATATGTTATTGATTGTGTATAACCAGAAAATCTGTGAAGAAATCAATCTTCCAGATACTGTGCATAGTGAATATGTGGCAACTCTTGATGGGAACCGCCTTTCCCTGTGCTTTGAAAACAGAACTGATGGCTGGTATATTTCTGCAAGAAGAGATTACCAGGTTGTTTTCAAACGGGAAAATGTGAGTGCGCATAAGCTTGTGGAAGGTGACATTATCATTGTCCGCAGTGGGAATGAGGAGTTGTTTCTCATCGTTTCCGATGATAAGCGGAAGTTTGCGCCCATGCGCAAGTACAACCTTTCCGGCATGCGTCGCATTTCCTTTGGCAGAGAGTCTGATAATGCCATCTGTTATGACTTTTCTTCTTTGTTATCTGCCCACCATGGTGAACTGCGGTATGTGAATGGTTCCTGGTATGTGGTGGATGGCAGTGCCAATGGTATCTTTGTCAATCATGTACGTGTCAGAAGGGAGCGACGTCTTTCTTCTGGTGACCATATTCATGTTTTTGGATTGCATATGGTCATTATGGGTAATGTGTTGTTAGTCCATAACAATTGTGGAAGTTTGTCGGTGCATGGTCTGGAAGAACTGGTTGTGTCTGATGTGAAAGATGATGACCATATGCATACACATGACGAACAGTACTTTAATCGTTCTCCCCGTGTCTTCCCACAGCTTTATCAGGAAACGGTGGAGATTGAAGGACCACCGGATATGGAGAAGCATAAGGAGAAACCGACATACATGGTCATCGGTCCTGCTTTTACCATGGCTATTCCAATGTGTCTTGGTTTTGCATTGGCTGCTATTGCGACGACGTTGTCTGGTGGTATGTCGAATGTGTTTATGTATACCGGTATTATCACTGCTGTTGGTTCAGCGATCATCGGTGCGATATGGGCTGTGTTGAATATGAATTATGCCCGTAAGGAGAGTATTGAAGAAGAGACGACCCGTTTCAATGCCTATTCCAATTATCTCATGGAGAAGAGTGAATCTCTCCGCAGCAAGTTTCAGATGAATGTGTCTGCCATGAATGTCATGTATCCTTCTTCTTCAACACTATTAACCTATACTGCAAAGACAAGAGAGCTCTGGAACCGCAATGCTTCACAGAGTGATTTCCTGTATGCGCGTGGTGGCCTGGGTGATCAGCCTTTCCAGGTGGAGATCAAAATACCTGAGAAACGATTCTCTTTGATCAGCGATTCCTTGTTTGAAAAACCACAGGAAATCAAACAGCAGTTTATGACCATGCATAATGTGCCGGTGTGTATTGACCTTGCCCACAATCATCTTGTTGGTGTGACGGGTGAGATCATGCTCAGGTGGGCGATGTTACGGGTATTGGTTGTGCAGCTTGCCGCAATGCATTGTTATACGGATGTGAAGTTTGTCTTCCTCTATGATGAAAAGAAGGAAGACTGGTCATATCTGCGCTGGTATCCGCATGTCTATAGTGAAGATGGCACGATGCGGTATGTGGCTGGTAATGAACAGGAAAGAAGAGAGGTACTTTCCCGTTTGAATACGATGATACAGAGGCGTATGGAGGGACAGGATGAGAGTCATGTCCACTATGTGATTTTCTGCAGTCATCCGGAGTTGTTGGAAGATGAACCGATTGCCCGCTATTTCTACCAGGAAAATGGTCCAAAGGATATGACACTTGTGTTACTGGCAGATTATGCAGCACAGTTACCAAATGTGTGTGCCTATGTGGTATCTCTTTCTCCTAACGTTGCCCTTGTGACAAAGACAGTTGGGGAGAATGTGGACTTTTCTACATTTGTCATGGACCGTGTTTCGTTTGATGAAGCAGAGGCTTTTGGCAAGAGATTGGCTTCCATTCATGTCAAAGAGGAGAAGCAGGTATCAGAGATTCCTTCTTCATTATCTTTTTTGGATATGTACGATGTGCATTCCGTAAAGGATCTCGATATTGCCGGAAGATGGAGAAGAAGCCGGACAGATGAAAGCTTGCGGGCACTGCTTGGTATCAGAACAGGTGGCGCACCTTGTTACCTCGATGTGCATGAGAAGTACCATGGACCACATGGTCTTGTGGCGGGTACGACTGGTTCTGGCAAGTCGGAGTTATTGGAGACGTATATTCTTTCTCTGGCGGTGAATTTTTCGCCAGAAGATGTGAGTTTCTTTCTCATTGACTTTAAGGGTGCTGGTATGGCCAACCTTTTCAAGGATCTTCCCCATGTGTCTGGTGTGATTTCCAATTTATCCGGCACACAGATTGAAAGGGCGATGATTTCGATCCGGAGTGAGAATACAAGAAGACAGCGGTTGTTTGCCCGCTATGGTGTAAACCACATTGACCAGTATACGAAGTTGTATAAGAACCGTGAGGCTAAGGAGAGGGTGCCGCATTTGTTTATCATCATCGATGAGTTTGCGGAGTTGAAGAAGCAGGAAGGTGGCTTTATGGCACAGTTGATTTCGGTTGCCCAGGTCGGCAGAAGTCTTGGTGTGCATCTGATTCTTGCGACACAGCGTCCAAATGGTACGGTGGATGATAATATCCGTTCGAATGCAAGGTTCCGTTTGTGTTTGCGCGTACAGGATCGTCAGGATTCCAACGATATGATTCATAAACCGGATGCGGCATATCTGACTGAGGCGGGAAGGTGTTATCTGCAGGTTGGTAATGATGAGGTGTTTGAGTTGTTCCAGACGGGGTATTCCGGGGCAATTTATGATGAAGGACATATGTCCTACAGCACTTCTTTGATCAGAAGGGATGGTCTTCCTTCTGTTGTGATGCCAAAGCAGGTGACAAGTGAAAGGCAAATGACAGAGCTTGAGGCAGTGGTGAAGGAAATTGCAAGTGTTGCAAAGGAGAATGGCTATGCCAATAGTCCGTCTTTGTGGCTTGAACCATTGGGTAAGCGCATTGGGTATGAGAAGCTTTGCGATACAGCATTTGAAAAGAATTGGAAGAATGATGGCATACGGGATGTAGAGGTGACCATCGGTTTGTATGATGATCCCCATTCTCAGGCACAGTTACCTTTGTCCATCAATTTCAACAAGACTGGTCATTTTGCGGTTTGTGGTATGGCGGTTTCTGGTAAGAGTACATTGCTTGAGACGATGGTTTACGGTCTTGTGCATGGCTATCGGCCAGATGAGGCGAACCTCTATCTTCTGGATTATTCGTCTAATCGTCTTTCTGCTTTTGAGAAGAGTCCACATGTTGGTGGTGTGATGAATGAGGAGAGTGAGGAGAGAACGGATAAGTTCTTCCACTATATGCATACGCTTCTTGATGAAAGGAAGAAGGTTCTTTCTGGCAGTACATGGAGTGATGTGCGCATAGATGGTAAGCGTCTTCCGGCAGTGATTGTTGTTTTGGATAATTATGATGGTTTCCGTGAGAAGACGGGTGACCGTTATGAGAAGGTGATTCTGCGCATATTGCGTGAGGGTACAAGCCGTGGTGTGTTCCTTGTGGTGAGTGCTTCTGATTTCTCGATTCATGCGGTGCCACAGCGTATGGCGGACAATATCCGTATGGTGGTGAGCCTTGAGCAGCAGGACAGGTTCAAGTACATGGATGTATTGCGGTGTGGTCATCTGGATTTATTGCCGGAGAAGAATACCCGTGGCAGAGGTCTTGTGCGTATGGAGGACAAGGTGCTGGAATTCCAGACGGCAATTGTTTTCAGTGCATGTGATGACTATACAAGAAGTCTTTCTATTGAACAGGAAATGAAGGATATGCGTCATGGGTATATGGGTGTTTGTGCACCATGTGTACCAGAGATTCCTGAGGAGCGCAGTTTTGCAATGTTAGCGAAGGATGAGCGGTATCGGGCATTGTTACAAGAAGGTTGTGTTTTGCCATATGCGTGGCAGAAGGATGATGCGTCTGTTTTTGGTTTGGACAGCCGTTATAACTATGCCTATATGGTATATGGGGCAGCACATGCCGGTAAGACAAATGCATTGAAGGTGATGATGCGGGCTGCCTGTGCAAAGAAGGCAGAGCTTGTGGTGATTGAAAAAGGTGGTGTGCACCGGTTGAAGAAGGAAGCGGCGTTGTGTGATGCGAAGTATATCAGTGATGATGCGTCGTTGTTTGCGTATGTGAAGGATGAGCTGACACCGTTGTTCAAGGCGCGCAATGCAAAGAAGAATGCCTTGCTGGAAGATGGTCTCGATGATGTATCGGTCGCAAAGAAGATGGGTGAAGAGAAGCTGGTTGTGATTTGTATTGATGATATGCACAGTTTCTTACAGCAGGTCTATACACCAGAGGAAGGTATTGGGAAGATGAATGCAAGGCTTGAGAATTTTGCTGAAAAGGGCAGTCTTCACAATATTGTCTTTGTGTGTGGTGTGCATACGAAGGATATCAGTTATTGTAACGGATACAGGTTGTTCCAGGTGCTCTGTGGTTATCATACGGGCATTGTTCTTGGCAAGGATGAGCAGCGCAATGTGCTGCATTTTGAAAATGTGGGAAGAGAGGCTTTGCGCAAGTGTGGCAAGGGTGAAGGTTATGCCAGTGTGGATGGCAAAGAGGAGACTGGTACGGCAGTTGTGGTTCCGCTTGTGGGAGGAAACATATGATTGTGATGATGATCAGTGATAAGGATGAGGCAGAAAGGGCATTGTTGCGGCAGGTGACAAAGGATAAGGCGGCGATGTATACGGATGACAAGTGGTATTACATCGAGTGTCACAGTGCATCGGATATTGAGCAGTGTGTGAATTCAAAGACAAGGTTTGATATGGCATGTGTGGATGTGACGATGCAGGATGCGATGGATGTGCTGCCACGTCTTCGTGAGGCTTGTCCTTTAATTTATCTTGTGCTGATTGCGGATATGTCTGTTTCTCCTCTTGTATATATGAAGCCTTCCATCCATGCGGAGAGTTTGTTGTTAAAGCCACTGAAGCAAACTAATACTTCTGGGGTATTGGATGAGGCGGTTTCGATGTTTGTGTCACGGATGGAGACACCGGATGAAAAGCAGGTGTTTGTGGCAAAAAACAGAAATGGGAAGAAGCTGTTTCCCTATGAAGAGATCAATTACTTTGAGGCACGTGAGAAGAGGGTGTACCTTTGTACAGAGACAAGTGAGTATGGCTTTGCGGATACGATTGATCATTTAGAAACAGAGCTTTCGGATATGTTTCTCCGGGTACATCGCAGTTTCCTTGTCAATAAGAAGAAGATTGCGGAGGTGTATCTTTCCCATAACAGCATTGTGCTCAGGGATGGCAGTGAGGTGCCTTTATCGAGGTCGTATAAAGCGAGTGTGAAGGCTTTTTTGAAAGGAGATGAGCGTCATGAGGGAAATCGAAACGAGAGTCTGGATCCTGTCCTTTGATGAGTTAAGGATATTGCTTGCTTCTCTTGGGTATGGGTCTGTGGATGGCATATTCATGGAAGAGAAAGAGTTTAAGAGAAGTGATGTCATCCAGTCTTTGTTCCATATGCAGAAGGCGGAGTGCATTACCCCGCATGACGATGTCTTTTCTCTCGATGAGGAGTTGGAGAAGATTTTGCGGGCTGTTGGAGAGCCGGATGGTACAGAGGTGCTGGAAGCGGATAATGGCAGGCAGGTGTTTTGTTACTACAAGGGTGATGTGGTGGCAGTGAGTGAGCGGTATTTTGAGAAGAAGGATACATTGCGGTTGTATGGGTTTAAGCGTGATGTGTTTGATTTGTGGCGAAAGGAGAATTTTGATGATACTGGTGAGGGTGAAGGTGCCTTGTCTTGAAAAGGTCTATGATGTGAAGCTTGATGAAGATATGCCCATTATCCATGTGATCAGGGAGCTGAGTGACCTGGTGTGTGTGGATGCCCAGTGTGAAAGGTTAACGGATTATCAGGGACTTCTGTTGTTTGATACGCGTACCCAAAGGCCTTTGGTCAGAGAGCTCAGCGCTTATGAAAATGGTGTGGTGCCGGGCAGTGAGCTGATGCTTGCATGAGGTGAAAGATGGATGAGATGAGCAGAAATACCGTGAAGGTGTTGTTAGAAAAGAATGAGAAGCTGCTTGGAAGTATTTCGACAGCGGATGAAGAGAAGATGGATGAGGCTTTGCGCATAAAGGTGAAAAAGGCGATGCGGATTGGCCTGGTGGTAAGGTATGCCTTGAGGCTTGAAGAGAAGGCGGAAGGTGAGCTTTTGGATGCGCTCAGAAAGATCATGGGTGAAGCAGATGGATGAGAAGGAATTGATACAGGTAGTAGAAGAGCTTTATGACAATGCGATGCGCATGGTTTCATTTCTTGATGAGGATGTACAGGCTGTGCTTTTAGAAGAGGATGAGGAGAATGAGGAGGATCTGATATGGTAGAGGAAGAGATTTTGGAAGCTTTGGATTCTCTTGTGCATCACTATGAGGCATTGATGGATGAAGTGGGAAATGATGCGATTGGCAGGGAATTGTTTCATTTCTTTGAAGTGGAGAAGGAAAGGCTTGTACAGATGGAAAGGCATATGGAGGCAGATGAGGAATGATGGATTTTCTCATGATGTTGTGTTTATTTCTTGTGGAAGGTCTTGTCATCATACTTGTGCAGGTAATAAGAAGTGAGAAGAGAAGGAGTCCTTTTGGTAGTGATGCTTCAAGGAGTCATATCTTTGTGCGCAATGGGGTGGATACTTCTACCCTTGCCTATGGGCGAGACAAGGGTGATGCCTTCTATGGGGATGTAAGGTCTGGGACAATGCTTGCCAGTGGCAGGGTCCGCCAGATAGTGAGTCTTCGCATTTTCAATCAGGGAACGGGTACGACAATGCAGTTTTATTTTCATGAGAGGTTTGTGATCGGAAGGTTTGATGGACATGCGGCTAAGGATAAGTATTGTATCGAGTCTGATCCGTATGTGTCCAAGAATCATTGTGAGTTGTTTTTGCAGAATAACAGGGTCTATGTTCAGGATCTTTCGGCACATAATCGCACCTTCCTCAATGGCAGGGAGGTCAAAGGATGGGTGCCTGTAAAGTCAGGTGACATCTTGTCTGTTGGTTATACGAAGTTACGGGTGAGTTATACGGTTTTATGAGGAATACAGAGGAAGTGCAGCGCCTGGTGAAACAGGTGATGGAAGAGGAAAACAACCTTGTGGAGTTGTTAGATAAAAAGGGGCAGTTTCATAAGGAAAGGGAAGTTGTGATGAACATGATGAAACGCATGGAGAAGCTGAGAAGATGGATAGAGGATTATGAACGGGTGATGCAGGAGATGCACAGGCGTGTGCTTCTGGCTGCTGAAGAGGAAGTGGTGCTCTATCCGCCTACGGTATTTGGCAAGAGCCATTTTGAGAATCTGCAGGAGTACCAGGATTTGTTGTTAATCAAGGGAAAACAGGTTACTCAGCCATAAAAAGATGCATTCTGTCCAGGTTTCCTCACTTGTCTTTTTGGCCGGGTATTATACAGGTGTAAAGACAAGGAGGACAAAGAAAATGTCAGAAATTACAACAATGGTATCAACACTCAAGGCAAAGGCTGATGAACTCAGAGAGCTGAATGAAGTGTTCAAGGGAGAACGTGCAGAGCTCATGTCTACACAGGAAGCGCTCAATGGTATGTGGGAAGGTGAAGCAAAGGCTGCCTTCGACCAGGCTTTCAAAAGAGACATGATTCAGTTCCAGAACTTCTACAATGCGATCAATGGTTATGTAGAAGCACTGGAAGACATTGCTAATAACTACAGCATGATGGAAGCACGCAATATCGAACTTGCAAGGGAAAGATGTTATTGACAATAGAAAGAGAAACTGGAGGACAGAATGATGATTAACGGAATGATTAAAGTTACACCTGAAAGACTGATGACAACAGCACATGATTTTTCAACACAGAGCACAAAGCTCAATGACACAACAGACAATATGCTGGAGCTTGTCAGAGGCATGAACAGCTTCTGGCAGGGTGAAGCAAGCCAGGCATTTGCCAATCGCTTCAGTCAGTTGAGAGATGACATGTGCAGCATGTACCGCATGGTACAGGAACATGCAAGAGATCTTGAACAGATGGCGGAGAACTACCGCGAAACAGAAGAGAGAAATGAAGCGGAAGTACAGGATCTTTCAGCAGATGTAATCATCTGATCAAAGAGTAAGCAGTCTCTAGGCAATGGCAGTGGTGTCATTGCCTTTGGGTGGTTAAAAGAAAAGAGGGAAGAGTATGGAAACACAAGACATCAGAAATGCATTTTATGACACACTGGAGTATTTGCGCAGCAGTGAGATGCAGGGTGTATTAATCCGCACAAGGAAGAACACACTGCTCTATCCAGATAATTTCTGCACATGGCACCATAGACCACTATGCTCTGGTGAAGTGACTGTTGTGGATCGTACACCAGTTGAGACTTGCGTAAAGTATGGCAAAGACGCAAAGACAGCAGTGCTCATGACAGGTGATCCACAAAATCCGGGTGAATCTGCCCGCAAAGGCATTGCGGACTGTGAAAGTGAACTATGCATCTGTACGAGTGTTTATCCATGCCTGTCTTCTACCGAACAAGGTGATGCATTCTATACGATGAATGCAAGGGTAAATCCAAATACTTACACAGACCGTGTGCTCTATGTAAGAGAAGTACCCGTGATCAAAACAAAGAGTGGAAAGGTTATTCCATTTGACAAGAGGGTTAATGTGGACATCATGGTCCTTGCCGTACCAAAGGGAAATGATGCCACATTGTTGAACATTTACAAAAACCGCATCAAAAATGCCATGGACGTGGCAATTGAAGAAGGTGTCAAAATCATCATTCTCGACGCCTTCAACACACAGAACAAAGAAGCCAAAGTTCTGGCAAAGGCATATGCGGAAACCATTCAGGAAGGACACTATACAGATCAGTTTGAAAAGATCATCTTTGCCATTCCTGAATATGAAACAAGAATGATATTCGCAAGTACATTTGGTACACAAGAGGTTATTCCTTCCATCACACCACAGGTGAAGAGAGAACCAGAAGTGGTAGAAATGCCTTCACCGATGGCAATCAGAAATGAGTATGTAGTAAAGGAACCAGAAGTCGTTCCAATGCCAGCACCAGTGACACCAGAACCAGTCATTGAAGAAGTTACAGAACCAGTGAAGGTAGACGAACCAACTCCGGTTGAACCAGAGGTAGTGGTTAAGGAAGAGGTGAAACCAATCGTTGAAGAAGCAGTGACTCCTGTTGTGGAAGAAGTTGTAGAAACTGTCACTGAGGGTACAGCTGAACCAGAGCCAGTTGTTGAAGAAACAAAGGTTGAGGAAGAACAGGCACCTGTAGAAATTACATCGGAACCTGCAGTGAAAGAAACTATGGCAGCTGCTCTAGTTGAAGAGGTTAAGACAGAAGAATCAGTTAAGGAAGTTCCTGCTGAGCCAGAGGCTATTGTTGAAGAAGTAACAGCTCCTGCAGTAGAAGAAAAGCCTGTTGAACCTGAAGTTGAAGAGGTTGTAGAGCCTGTTGTAGAGGAACCAGTAGAGGTCAAGCCTGAACCTGCAGCACCAGTAGTTGAGGAAACACCGGTTGAGAAGGAACCTGAACCAGTAGTGGCACCAGTTATTGAAGAGGTGAAAACTGTAGAACCAGAAGTAGTGGTTAAGGAAGAACCAAAACCAATCGTTGAAGAAGTGTCTCCTGTTGAAGAACCAAAACCTGTAGAAACTCCTACAGTAGAAGAAACAGTAGAGCCAGTGAAGGTGGAAGAACCTACTCCAGTTGAAGAGGTTGTGACAGAAGAGCCGGTTACTGAAGTTTCTGTTGAACCAGAACCTGTAGTAGAAGAAGTAAAGCCTGAACCGGTTGTGGAGCCTGCTCCTTCTATTGCCCGGGAAATGAAACCAGAGGAACCTGTTTACCGGTATACGGTACGTGAGGAACAGGAAAGTGTTCCTGCTGAGCCGATTCCTGTTGTGGAGGAGATGCCTTCTGTGAAGAAGGATAGTCCTACTGAGCAGTTGGATGATGGTGTTGTGGATCTTGGGTCTCTGTTTGTTGAGGAGAAGAAGGATGATGTGTTGTCACGGTGTGTGAAGACGAAGTCTATTCGTGAGTCTCGTGCATTTACTTCTTATGAGGCAGAGCTGGATGGCAAGTCTGTTGTGGTGACGATTTATGGGTTTGAGCCTTCTCAGGCTGCGATGTCGGATATGTTGTATGACCGGTTTGAGAAGCTTGGTGATATTCATTCTCCGTTGTTTACAGCGTATCCGTGTGTGGAACGGACTGGTGATGAGATTGTTGTTATTGCTGAGAAGGAGCCGGATGGGATGGCTTTGGATAAGCTTGCCGGTAAGCTCAGCAATGAACGTGCTATGCACTATATGCAGCAGGTTGCGGAAGGTATGAAGCTTCTGCATGAACATGGTCTTCCGGTGAATGTGGTGTCTCCATCGTTCTTTAAGGTGACGATGACTGGTAATATTCACTTTATTGCTGGTCGTATTCGTACGATGAAGGATGCGCCTGTGTTGGATGAGGATCAGAAGTTCATGATGCCTGGTTTTGTGGATGATGAGGTTCGTGCTTCGTTGTATGCGATTGGTGCGATGACGTATTATCTCTTGAATGGAACTTTGTATAGTGAAGAGGGGGTTCGTGAACATATTGCTGCGGATCCAGAGAATAGTGCGGTCTATCGTATGATCTATTTCTGTTGTACAGATATTGAACAGATCAGAATCAAGGATTATGAGAGTCTTGTAAACGAGATTACAAATAACCGATAAGAAAGAAGAGGGAAAAGAAGATGAAAAAGGTTTACATTTGTAAGAATTGTGGTTCCGTTGTTGCGGCGAATGACAATGCACAGGTGAGATGTGCGAAGTGTGGAACAATAATGACACCTGCTGGTGTGACGGATCAGGAATGGTTGTCTATGAGTGATGCACAGCGCAGGGATGTGTTTGCGCGTGTGAATCAGCCTGAGCCTGCTCCTGCTCCGCAGCCTGTTCCATCAGCTTATGGTGCTCCAGCTCCTGCACCTGCTCCAACACATTCTCCATATAAGAAGGAGTCTGGACTTTTCAGTAATCCTGGTGGAAAGATTTGTGTAATTGGCAAGGTGATTACTGGTATTGGTATGGTGCTCAGTGTGATTGTTGGTATTAGTTCCATTGTTGGTGCAGGTTGTTCTGCAGTGACATTGAACCGCTGGGCTGGTATGAGTTCTGGCGTGAGCACGGTATTTGGTGCAGGTATTGTGACCGGTATTATTTCCATGTTGCTGGGCTGCCTGATGTCATGGATCTGGGGTCTTGCAATTTATGCATTTGGTGATCTTGTGCGCAAGACAAATGAAATTGCCGAGAATACAAGAAAGTGATGTCGTTCGTCTGCGTAGACGTGTCATCTGTCAGTTATGGGGTGTATGGAGTGATAAGTCTAGTATGATATAAGCGTGGAAAGGGAGAGGGTAATGAGTGAACAGGAAAGATGGCGTGTCGTGAAACGTGGTGTGCTTGAGGTTATGGGACTTGGCATTGCGTATACCATCTGGGTGACTGTTACCGGTATCTTTATTCCCTGTCCCTTCTATGCTTTGACTAAGCTGAAGTGTCCGGGTTGTGGCATCAGCCATTGTCTTCTTGCCTTGATGCGGTTTGATGTAGAGACGGCATTTGCGGAGAATGGGTTGGTTGTTGTTTTATTGCCATTTGCTTTGGTGTATGGTTTGTATCGGGCATATCAGTATATCAAAAAGGGAAAAACAGATTTCGCTGTATGGGAAGCGGTGGTGTTGTCACTGGTTCTTGTTGCAGCCATCGGATTTGGGGTAATGCGTAATCTTTAAGGGAGGAAAGAATGATGCGCTGTTGGAAGTGTCATGCGGAGTTGCCTGAGGGGGCACCATTCTGCTATTACTGTGGAGCAAGTCAGAATGTTCAACCATCTGCTGGTCCACAACAAACATATGGTCATAGACCTACAGGAACAGGAAGACCACCAAAGAAAAGGAAGCCTGTTCATCTTGGAAATTCTGAGTTTGATTTGTATGAAGTGCTGGAGAAGGTGGCAGCGGTTGCCGGTTTTGCGGCAGTGATGCCAATTGCTCTGAATGTGTTTAGTGCTTTGTTTACCTTTATCGGAGACTCGTTTGGTTTCTTCTCCATATTTGGACATTTGTTCTATACGATTGCGTCATTTGTGGAGATGGCCAATACACTGGTACATGTGATATTGATTGCAGCACTGCTTTGTGAGGTTGTTGGTCTTATTTATTACATGAGTGAAGAGAAGCAGATGGAGAACCAGGTGTTCTTTGTGGCAATTGGTGCTTCTGCTGTGGCGATGGTTTCTCTGGTGTTCTCATTGTGTGGTGTTCCGCTGTTATTCATTCTGCTTGCGATTGGCGCGTTTGTGCTTGGTACTGATATTTATGTCAAGGTGATGGTCGACAAGGTTGGTTTCAATGGAAAGATTGATCTAGGTTATGACTTTACGACCATGCTTGGTTATGTCAAGAGCACCAAAAACAACATGCAAAATGAAGGACAAATGGCAAGTGGCCCGGATCCAACACTCATCAACCGCTACAATTCCGGGGAGTCCTGGTTTGATGGAACGGGTGTTCAGGTCATTGGTTACTATCTGTTCTGTGTGGTGCTTGCGATTGTGACTTGCGGTATTCTTCTTCCATGGGGTTATGTCATGATTATCAGATGGCGTGTTTCCCATACGGTTATCAATGGCAGAAGACAGTACTTCAATGGTACGGCAATGCAATTGTTTGGTCTTTGGATCAAGTGGATTCTCTTGATTCTTGTGACCTGCGGTATTTATTCCTACTTTGCCCAGGTGGACTATAAGAAGTGGGAAACAAAGCATACAACGTATGCGGATGATCCAGGTATCAGTACCCAGGCATTCAATGATTCGGTATTTACCGGTAATTCGTTTGAATTCCTTGGTTACAGTATTCTGACTGGTATTCTCAGTGGTGTGACTTGTTCGATTGCTTACCCATGGTGCGATACGATGATCACGAAGTGGGAAAAGAGAAATACGGTAATCCGTAACCAGCGTTATTTCTATGATGGTACGGGTGGAGGTATCTTCTTCATCTGGCTGACAAACACGATCCTGACGGTGCTGGCTTGTGGTTTGTATGGTCCGTGGGCAATGGTCAGGGAGAATAAGTATATTGTGTCTCATACACATGTTGAAAACAGATATTACTGATTGAGGGCGAAGACGTTCGCCTTCATGAAATGGAAACACCTGTATGTTTCAGTCTCTGCTGCAGCAGAGAAAAGCACAGGCTTGGATAACAAAGCACGTACGGCTTTGTTAAAAAGAAATTGGCTTTTCATGGTACTGATTTGTGCAGGTGTTTTCTTTATACCCAATTTTCCGAAAAGTAAAAACTTTTTGGGAAGTGAATCGTCTCTAAAGTGAAAGGATAGGTGAAAAAGATGAAACAAAAGGGTATTCGAAATGCGATTATTTCTGCAGCAGTTGTTGGGGCAATTACAGCAGGTGTTGCCAAGGACTTTACGGTCATCCGTGCGGATGATAGCAATGTAGGGGCATTAGCGGCAGGTGTGGACACAGCAGCTGGTAATCTTGCGGCTGCCCAGGCACATTTTGACAATGCTTCTAGAGATCTCGCCAATGCACAGGCTAACCTCTCGGCTTGTGAAAGTGATCTTGCCACAAAGAAGACAGCTTATGAACAGGCATTGGCTGCAACGGAAGGTATTACCGAAGAGCAGATCAATGCAGCAAGGGAACAGGTAGCTGTTGCAGAGACGAATCTCACCAATGCACAGAATGATGTGGCTGCCAAGACGGCTGTACTGAATGAAAAGACAGCAGCACTGAATGCGGCAACAGAGGCGTTCAATAGTGCCAAGGCTGCCTATGATGCAGCAGTAGCAGAAGCTAATGCTGCAGCTGCAGCGGAAGAAGAAGAGAAAGAAAATGTCGAAGCGATTGAAGGCGTTACAGAAGAAGAACGCAACCAGGCAGTAGAAGACACTGCGGGTGATGTAGAAGAAGCACAGGGTGAAGTCGATACTGCCCAGAAAGAAACAGATGATGCCGAGGATGCGTATGATGATGCAGTAAAGCAGGAAGAAGCTGACAAAGAAGCAATGGACAAGGCTGGTGCTGCTAAAGACGAAGCCCAGAAAGCAGAGAACGATTCAGAAGCAGTCAGAGATGATGCCCAGGCCAAGAAGGAAGAAGCTGATCAGGCGGTAACCGATACAGATGAAGCACTGAAACAGGCTGAACAGATGGCAGAGGATGCCAAGGATCCGGAAAAGGTAGCTGCTGCTGAGGAAGAAACAGCAAAGACAGAAGATGCTTATAGTGCGGCACTGGGTGAACAGACTACAGCGAATGAAGTATATGGTGCAGCAGTAGAAGATGAGTCTCTCAAGAAGGAAACATTCGATCAGGCAAATGAAAAAGCTGATCAGACAGAAGCTGCTCTTGAACAGGCAACAACCAATAAGAACAATGCGGATGCGGATAAGATTGCCAAGGATCAGGCAGTCAAGGATGCGCAGGGTGTTCTTGATTCCGCAAATGCAGCATTACAGCAGGCACAGGAAACTTTGAAGGCTATTGAGAATGGTGAAAGCCAGGCATATAAGGATGCGGTTGCCGCAAAAGAGGCTGCTGAAGCTGCTGTCAAGCAGTACCAGGAAATGGTGAAACAGGCAAACCAGAGAGTAGAAGATGCCAATAAGCAGTACAATTCTGGTTCTACGGGTTACTTTGATTCTCATGTAGCCAATAAGGATGACTATATGGTCAAAATGGAAGACGGAACTGTGCGCAGTCTTGCGGAATATATGGTCACAGAAGTTGCTAATCTGGAAAAGGAGCTCGGTACTGAGTATACTCATATTGGTGCGGCAGGTGATGCAACAAGTCTTGAGAACATGAAGACGGCTCTTGAGATGATGTTCAAGATCAATGAGCTGCGTGCCAGCGACCCACATAATGAGGGTATGAACAAAGAACCATTGATGGTTTCTGATTATCTGATGGCAATTGCTCAGATTAATGCCAATGGTGCTGCAAATGTACAAGACCACTATATGTTGTTGCGTCAAGGGTTAGGCATTTCTTATGGTGAGAATGCTGCCTGGGGTTATAAAGATCCATATCTTGGCTGGTATGACCAGGAGAAGAGAGCATGGGAAGGTAATACTGGTTGGGAAACTGGCCATTATGAAAATATAGCTAATCCTGATGATGATCCTCGCATGCGTTATACGGCGACTGGAATGGGTCTCAATACAGAAGCATCTTCGTATGGTACAACGTATAACCAGACATTTGCCACAGATGCAGGCTTAGGCTTCAATCAATTGGTTGGTCAGTATCTTTATGCTGGCAAGCTGTGGACATTTGACAGCTACTACAATGATTTCATGACCTATTATAATGGTGTCAAAGCGGAAATGACGAATGCGGCTAATGCAAAGAAGGATGCAGAGGCAAAGCTTGCGGCAGCGAACAAGACATTGCAGGATGCCATTAATAAGCTGAATGCAATGGGTGGTGATTCTCTTGCAAATGAGATTGCGGCTGCAAAGCAGAAAGTGCAGGAAGCACAGGATAAGGTTACTGCAGCAACAAATGATCTCAAGGCAAAGCAGACAGCAGCTGAGGAAGCGGCAAAGAAGGCTGAAGCTGCGGCTGAAGTTCTGACAGAAGCAACAAATAATAATATGGCTGCACAGGCGGCTGTTAGTAAGGCAGAAACAGCATGGAATAGTGCGTATGAAACGCTTGTTGAGGCAACTGAGGCAAAGACTGCAGCTGATACAAAGGTGAATGAGACGAAGGCAGCATATGATGCAGCAAAGGCAGTGTCTGACGGGTATGCGAATGCAGAGGCAAATCTTGCCAGTGCAAATGAGGCATATAACAATGCCCTTGCAGCACAGAGTGAAGCTGTTAAAGCATTGACTGCAGCAAAAGATGACTATGATAAGAAGGCACAGGCATTGGCTGATGCAGTTGGGCTCTATGAAACGGCAGAAAGTACATATAATGCTTCAGTGAAAAATACAGCCACATTGAAGGAAGCATATGATAAGGCAGCACTTGTACTTGGTGAAAAGAATAGTGCGCTTGCCAGTGCCAAGAAAGCATATGAAGATGCAGTGTACTTTGCTGAGAATTATGATGCTATTCTTGCGGACGCTAAGGCGGCTTATGAAAGTGCAAAGGCTGAGACAGCCCGTCTTGATAAAGTTGCGAATACAAAGAAGCTTGCACTGGCTAAGGCTGATGAGGACAGACTGGCTATGCAGGATGAATATAATGCAGCAGTGCTTGCATTAGAGGCTGCAGAGCAGAATGAAGCAAGTGCAAAGGCAGCGTATGATTCCATCAAGGCTGAGGCAGATAAGGTGCTTGTGCCGGTAGAGGAAAGAGAAGCCACAAAGCTTGCATATGAAGCTGCACAGCAGGCTGTGGTTGATGCAAGAGCTGATTATGATGAGAAGAAGGCAGCGTATGAGGATGCTGAGAATAAGCTTGCTATCATCAAGGAGGCTACGATTCCTGAGGAAACAGTGACAGAGGTTTCTGCAAATACACCAGAGACTGGTGTCTATGATTCTGTAGTGCCATATGCAATGGTATTCACAGGAACAATTGTGGCAATTGGTGCTGTGATCTTCAGATCTTCTCTGAAGAAAGAAGAAGAGTAACAGGTCATTCATCATAGAGGATGTGCGTTCTATCGCGCATTCCTCTTTTTTCTTTCTATATGACATAGGATATAGGTGCAGGAAGAAAACAGGGTGTTCCTCCTGCTCCTCTCTTCCCTGAAGAAACAGGTGCGCCTGTGATGTCTGTATTTTTCCTTCCCCTTTTAGAAGATATTACAGGCGCAGGTTTTCAGGGTTAAACAGAATGAAGCCGGAAATTTCCGGTTTTTTTTTGTGGGGCAGAAGATGATGAGACTGACTGCTCCCCGGGGCAAGCCCACGGGGTTTTCGCCGCTGTTTTATAACTGGTTCATATCTTGAAGTTATAAACTACTATTGCTATACTATGAATGAACAAAGAGCAACCGCCCACAAAGTGGTTGACCTTAGATTAAGCGATTGCCACTCACTCTACCGTCAAGTATCGAGAGTGGCTTTCTTTTTGGGTAATACCTATCTTCATCTACCTAAGATGAAGATGAACATGGCAAATGTCATGGAACTGTGTAATGAAAAGTATTCTGTCTTTTGCGTACTATGAAAATTTCAATGATAATGAGAAAAGGTATTTGGTATGAGGAAGAGATTGCTGAAGATTATGGGGATGTTTTGACAATTCGGGGCAATTTTGTCTTTGTGGAGGTTCTGAATGGTTTGGTTGCGTTCATTTATTAATAGTCATAAATGAATTGATGTTTTTATGAATAGAATCGAAAATATATCTGAATTTGAAAAGTTTTTACAAATCAGAAGTAAAAACTATGGACAATTCTGGATTCTTTCTATATATTGTTGATGGATGGCAAAGGAGGCGACGCATATGATTCTCAGAACACAATACATGGAAGTATTGAGGAGGTTTCGTGATGTTCCTCTGGTAAAAATACTGGCAGGAATCCGCCGGTGTGGCAAATCTACAATTCTGGATATGTTGTATGATGATCTTTTGAAAAGTGGGGCTGCTGAAGATCACATTATCCGTATGCGTTATACGTCAGAAGAATTTGATGATGGAATGACCGATAAGGATATGTATCGTGGCATTAAGGAACAGATGAAGGACGATGGGCGCTACTATCTTCTGCTGGATGAGGTACAGGAAGTAGAAGGCTGGGAAAAAGCAGTAAATAGTCTTTTGGAAAATGCGGATACCGATATTTATGTGACTGGTTCAAATTCCAAGTTGATGTCCAGTGAGATTTCAACGTATCTTACAGGCAGATATATTTCCATTCCTGTTTATACACTTTCTTTTGCGGAATTTCTTGATTTCAAAAAGGACGATGGTCGTTCTCAGAAAGATTTGTTAAACGAATATTTGAGGTTTGGTGGTTTCCCAATTGTGGCACTAAATCAGTTTGACGAACGTTCTGCGTATCAGATTGTGGAAGGAATCTATAATTCAGTAGTGAAAAACGATATTGCTAAACGCCATAACATCATGAACTATGATTTGTTCGACCGTGTTGTGAGGTTTATTGTAGAAAATGTGGGGAAGACTTTTTCGGTAAATGCTGTTGCGAAGTTTCTCAAAAGTGAGGGACGTTCATTGTCCGTCGAAACAGTTTACAATTATCTGGACTGGCTGGAAAAAGCATTTGTGATCTATCGCTGTCAGAGATATGACTTGCAGGGGAAGTCAGTACTGAAAACACAGGGAAAATATTATCTGGCTGATGCTTCATTGAAATATTGTATTCTGGGTTTTCGTCCACAAACGATTGCGGCTATGCTGGAAAACATTGTGTATTTTGAACTGCGGCGTAGAGGTTATGAAGTTTACATTGGAAAGAATGAAACAAAAGAAATTGATTTTGTGGCTATTCAACGGGATGAACGGATCTATATTCAGGTGTGCTACAGACTCCCGGAAGAATCTGATCGGGAGATTTCCAATCTGCTTGAAATCAAAGACAACTATCCTAAATATGTGGTCACAATGGATGAATTGGCAACAGGGAATGTGAATGGTGTCAGAGTTGTGCATTTGGCAGATTTCCTGTTGAGCAGTGAATATTGATGTAGAAGTAGTCTGTGGTGAAGAAGTGAAGTCCTTTGCAGAAGTGCAGGGGACTTTTAGTGTGCTCTGCACGAAACAAAAGAGGAACCTCTTTAGGCAGCCTCATACTTACGACATTTACGTCGCTACTTTCATGTATATCATATTGCGGTATTACAAAACAATCAATAATATTAGTTTTCCAAAAGGGGTCTTTTTAAAAAGTTGTGACATTTGCATCGCAAGTTTTATGTGAGATTGTTTTTTGTGGTGTGTAACCAGGTGAGCTTCCACTGGATTGGACTGTGATTTCGCATAGTTCAATGTATTCACACTCTGTATTTTTTTGCAGCAGATATATCAGTCTTATCCGAAAACATTTGATAATATTGAAAGGCAAACACCTTCTTCATCTGTGGAATATAGTCTGCGTTTGTGATAGTGCATAGGGCTTTTTCGTATTAGCTGCTACATGTTAATGAAATGGTCATTTGTCTCACAAATATGCATTTTGTCAGATCTTTTCCTTGTTTTGTCTTGTCTTATATACGATAAGGGTACATTGAGGGAGGAAAAGGAAATGAAAAAGAATGTATTTGCCTGTGTCAGTGCACTAAGTGTATTACTTGCAGGGTGTGGTGGAACAGCAACAGTTGAAAGTACACGAGAAGCATCTGCTTCAGCTGCACCAACACCAAGTGTTGAACCGGCAAGTGTTGTATGGCGGGTGAGTCCGGATGAGCATAAGTTTGATGCCTATAGTGAAGTAACACTTCTCAATGGCATGATTGACCAGGGGTGGGAGTTTATTGAAGGTGTGTATGGGTATCCTGCCCAGTGGGCGTCGAATGTGTATGGTGGAAATGTCTTAAAGGTCAAGGAAGATGGCATGTATACACTGGTGGATTATGATGGCAATGTGCTTTTGAATGATAGTTATGCCTATATTGGCAATCCATTTTATGCAGGCTCATGGATTGGAGAGGATGCACCGATTGGAAATCACAAGTTTTCTACCATATATGCGTCCAAGACAGTGCCATGGAATGTAAGTGATGTTCAAGGTAGTGATTCGGATACAATTGATCTTGTGGTATTAAATGAGGATTTTTCAGAAGGCGCAAGTTACATGGACGCTTCCCAGTTGGGTTACCATGGTGGTACTTTCTACAACTACTTTGTTCTGGATGGACAGATGTATATTGAATACATGCATGGGGTAATAGAACCGGTGGACAGATTGGAACGTGATGCTGTGAATCGTGACTATGTGATGCGTGTAGAAGATGCAAATAGAACGGTAATTGGTTATACACTGGTGCGTAATCATATGGACATTGGTCCGACGTTTGCGTATATGCCGGTTGGTATTCCGGTGAATGGTATTGTGGCTGTAACAGAGAATATGCCTGTTCTGTATGGCAAGGATGGTAACTTTATTCGGGAGATCAGTCAGGAAACAGTGGATAACGGTATTATGGCTGAGGGAGCAAATCTTGGTTTGTATGATGCGTATAATGGAAAGCTGTTGAGTGATTTTGCGTATGAAGCAGTTGGCGCAAGTGAAGAGGATTATGTACCGGTGAAGAAGAATGGCAAGTGGGGTCTTCTTTCTTTGAAGGATAATACATTGGTGATTGATTGTATGATGAATAGTGTTTCCAGTATGTATGATGGCTGTGTCTATGTTGACTACAATGGTGAGAAAGGTGTCATTGATGTAGAGGAGACACTGGCTGGTGGTGTAATGGTGAATGCAGAAACATTAGCAGCATAAGTGGTGTATGATGGAATGAGACGGAGGTGTTTGTTATGGCAGAGCTTTTGTATCAGGGTCATGGTAGTCTTCGTATGAAGACTGGTAGTGGAAAGGTGATCTATATTGATCCATATGCTGGTGAAGGGTATGATGTACCGGCTGATCTCATTCTTGTAACCCATCAGCACTATGATCATAATTGCATTGAGAAACCGGTGAAGAATGAGGGTTGTGTCATCTACCAGAATACAGATGCATTGCGAAATGGTGTCTATGGGACATTGAAGCTGGATGGTATTACAGTTGAAGCAGTACAGGCTTATAATCATCATCATAAGAAAGAAGAATGTGTTGGTTATATTGTAAGTACGGATGGAGTTTCTATCTACTTTGCGGGTGATACGGGTGAGACAGAGGATATGCATAAGATGAAGGAGAGACATCTGGATTATGCTGTTCTTCCTATGGATTCTACATATACGATGGATATACCGGAGACAATGCATTGTACAGAGATCATTGGCGCAAAACATACGATCCCAGTACATATGAAACCGGGTGGTTTGTATGATGAGGAACGTGCAAAGTTGTTTACTGTACCAGGTGCATTGTTAGTAAAACCTGGAGAGACAATTAGTTTATGAGGGACAACAGAGTTTCTGTTGTCTTTTTTGATGCGTAAATAGTATTCTGTTAGTGTATTTCCTGCTATAATCGGAATAGAGGAAATAAGGAATATGGGAATTTGTCTGGATCCATCAAATCAGTTGTTTTGTGAAGCAGTAAGAAATGATATCTATGTGGATAAGTCATTGCTTATTCAGCAGATTGAGTATTTGCGTCATAAGGTGAACAAATATATTTGTGTGATAAGACCAGAAGGTTTTGGTAAGAGTACAGATGCCAATATGCTTGTTGCGTTTTATTCGTGTGGGTGCGATTCTCATGATTTGTTCGATTCTCTTGAAATTAGTAAGACAGCTATATATGAAGAACAATTGAATAAACACCATGTGATTTGTATGCATATGCAAAGCTTTTTGAGTGATATACATAGTGTTGATGAGATGATTGAATTAGTCACTGATAGAATTATGGCTGAGCTCAAAATGAAATACAGGATTGCTTTCTTTGATGAAAATGATCTTTCATTTTCTCTCGAGGATATATATGCAGAAACAGGTTCAAGGTTTGTATTTATCATTGATGAATGGGATTGTGTATACAGAGATTGTAAGTGGGATAGAGAAGACTGGAAAAAGTGTAGTGATTATTTGACAAGGTTGTTGAAGGATAAGTCGTATGTTGAATTTGTATATATGACCGGGATTCTGCCAATCAAGAAATATGGGACACATGGTTCATTGAATATGTTCAATGAAATGACAATGATTCATTCCGGTTCTCTTTCTGCATATATGGGGTTTACAAGCGATGAGGTAAAAGAGCTTTGTGACAGATATGGTGTTGACTATTCTTTGATGAAAGAATGGTATGGTGGGTATCGTATGAATGCGGATTGTTTTGTATTTTCTTCCGGGGCAGTTGTTTGTGCTCTCATGGACAGGAAATATGAGAATTATTGGATTTCTACTGAGACCTATGAGACTTTGCATGTATATATTGATATGAATTTCGATGGCTTGAAGGATAGTATTGTTTAATTGCTTGCGGGGGAGAGAATAGGAGTGAATTCGGATAAGTTCCAGAATGATATGACTACATTCAAGTCGAAAGATGATGTTTTGACACTCCTTATTCATCTTGGCTATCTGGGGTATAACAGTGATGACTATACGTGTTATATTCCTAATAAGGAAGCTTTGTTGAATATCAAATATCTTTTGGAAGTGAAACAGGGAATGTGAATGAAAATGAATTTTCATATATCTTCTTTTAGCAGCAAATTCCCAAATGAATAATTGTTAACTTAGTTGTGTCGAAAATACTAATTTGGAATGCTATACTACAAATAGAAAGGATGTGGTGAAAATGAAAAAAAAGATATGGGTTGGCACAGAAAAATTTGAAGAAATCATTCAGAATGGGGCTTACTTTGTAGATAAAACAATGTATATCAAAGATCTTCTTCAACAGCGTGGTGCAGTTAATCTTTTCACACGTCCAAGAAGGTTTGGCAAGACATTGACGATGTCTATGTTGAAGAATTTCTTTGAAATTGGAAATGTTCCTTCATTGTTTGATGGGCTTGCAATTTCCAGGGAAAAAGAGATTTGTGAGCAGTATATGGGGAAGTATCCGGTTATTTCCATTAGTTTGAAGACGGTTGAGGGGCTTACATATGAAGAAGCGCTAGGATCGATGAAAACAGTTATTGGAGATGAGGCGGGAAGATTTGATTTTCTTGAGACCAGTGAGAGATTAAGCGATATTGAAAAAAATGCTTATCATCAGATCTACAAAAATGAGATAGATGGAAAGACAAAGTATTCTATTGAAAATGCAATTCTTGAGGATAGCCTGAAGACATTGACATCGCTTCTTTCAAAACATTATGGGAAAGATGTAATTGTCTTGATAGATGAATACGATGTGCCTTTGAATAAGGCGTATGAAAATGGATATTATGATCAGATGGTGAATCTGATCCGCAAGATGTTCAATGCTGGTCTGAAGACAAATGATCATTTGTATTTTGGGGTTTTGACGGGTTGTCTTCGTATTTCCAAGGAAAGTATCTTCACCGGTTTCAATAATCTGAAAGTATATTCGTTGTCAGATCCTCGTTTTGATTCTTTCTTTGGTTTTACAGAGAAAGAGGTAGATGAACTGCTTTCGTATTATGATCTGTCAGAATGCAGGGATAAGTTCAGAGACTGGTATGATGGCTATCTGTTTGGAAATACACATATCTATTGCCCATGGGATGTGTTGAATTATTGTGATTTGTTAGTTAATGATGCGACAAAGGAACCAGAAAATTATTGGGCGAATTCCAGTGGGAATGAGCTGGTTACGTTGTTGTTGCGGGAAGCAGATGATACAACCAGAATGGAAATGGAAAGTCTGATTAATGAAGAAACAATCTATAAAGAAATACGTGAAGAGCTGACATACAGAGATATTCATAATTCTGTAGATAATGTGTGGAGTGTCTTGTATTCAACCGGATATCTGACAAAGACAGGTAGACAGAATGAAGATGGTATAGAGTTGCGTCTTCCAAACAAGGAAATATGCAGTTTGATAGTGTCATTGATCAAGGAATGGTTTACTGATGTTACTTCAAAAGATAAGGTGAGAATAGCGAAGTTCTATGATGCCTTTGTTTCGGGAGAGACACCTGTCATTGAAGAAATGATGAATGATTATCTGTGGGAGTCTATCAGTATTCGGGATACGGCTGTAGTTAAGAGCAGAAAAGAGAGTTTCTATCATGGTATGTTGCTTGGGCTGTTGAAAAGCAGAGGGCTTGGCTCAGTAAAGTCCAATGCTGAAAGCGGAGAAGGGTTTAGCGACATCAGTATTCAGTTGAGAAACAGAAAAGGCATTGTGATAGAAATTAAGTATGCAGAGGATGGTAACCTTGAGAAAGCTTGTGATGCAGCTATACGACAGATTAAGGGGAAGCACTACATGGATGGAATGAAGGATAGTGGTGTAAAAGAAGTGCTTGCGTATGGTATGGCTTTCTACAAGAAGCAGTGTATGGTGAAGCTGGTCGGTTGATCAGCTTTTAATATTTGACAAGTTTTCTGTATAATGAAACGGGAGTTTTATGTTATGGGAAAAAGAGGAAATGAGGGCAGCAGGCTTACTGTAGTGCTTGCGGTTGTGGCGGTGTTGTTGTGTGCTGCCATATTATTTGCGGGTGGTTATTTACTCATGGAAAGGCGTAGTGAAGCCAAGCCTGAGGAAACACCTGTTTCCAGTGTTGCGGCAGAAGTACATACATTGTCTGGCAGTGTAGAGGATGCTTCGATGAATGTGCTGGATGTAAAGAGTGAAGATGGCAAGGTTTACAGTTTCTCTTTACAAGGAGTAGCAATAGATACACAGCAGAATGGCATTCTTGTGGGTGATCCGGTTGTTGTGAGTTATGAAGGAGAGCTGGATGAGAACAAGGATGTGCAGGATGTGAAGATTGTTTCACTTCTTGTCAATGATCGTGAGGTTGTTGTTGAGGAGCCTGTTGTTACGGCAACGCCTGAGCCAACACCTGTTGCGACTAGTCGTACGGATGAAATTCTCAATGGCATGTCTTTGGAAGAGAAGGTTGGCCAGATGTTTATTGCCAGGGTTCCGGAAACGGATGCGGCAGCTATGGTTTCACAGTATCAGCCTGGTGGTTACATCATGTTTGAAAGAGATTTTTCTGGTAAGACAAAGGATGCTGTGATAGCGGATGTGAATAGTTATCAGGCAAATGCCAAGGTTGGTATGTTTATTGGTGTAGATGAAGAGGGTGGTATTGTGAACCGTATCAGTACAAATCCGAATCTTCGTGGTGCACCGTTCTGGAGTCCACAGGCTTTGTATAGTGAAGGTGGGTTTGAACTCATTGAGAGTGATACGGAAGAGAAGTGTGATTTGTTACATAGTCTTGGGGTCAATTTGAATTTCGCTCCGGTTGCGGATGTTTCGACAAATGTAAATGATTTTATGTATTACCGTAGTTTTGGAAGAAGTGCAAGTGAGACTTCGCAGTATGTGAGTCTTGTTGTTTCGACAATGAAGAATAACAATATGGGAAGTGTATTGAAACACTTCCCGGGTTATGGTGACAATGCGGATACGCATACGGGTATGGCATATGATAATCGTTCACTGGATTCTTTCCGTTCTTCTGATTTCTTACCATTTAAGGCTGGTATAGAAGCTGGTGCGAGTATGGTGCTTGTGTCTCATAATGTGGTTGGCAGCATGGATGGCAACTATCCTGCTTCTTTGTCGAAGCCTGTACATGATATTTTGAGGAATGAGCTAGGTTATACAGGTGTCATTATTACGGATGACCTGGTGATGAATGGTATCCGGGATTTTACTGGTGACAGTGAGGCTGCAGTGCTTGCTGTACAGGCTGGTAATGATCTGCTTTGTTGTACGGACTTTGTTACACAGATTCCTGCTGTGATTGAGGCAGTGAGAAGTGGAGAGATCAGTGAAGAGAGAATTGATGAGTCAGTGAGAAGGATTCTGGATTTGAAGTTGGAACTTGGAATTATTTCATAGAACAATCAATAGCAATACATAGTGAATACAGTTTTGAGTCAATCTGAGGATTGGCTCTTTTTATATGGTTGAGAAAAGCATTCAAGTATATGATCTGAAGTCAGGATATTTAGTTGTGAATAATTGCAACTAGTTGCAATTAGTTGCAATTCCAGTGAACTGTGGCAGCAAAGAATAACATCCGATAAAAATGGCATTTACAGGATTTAGGGGCAGATTTTGCAGAAAAAATGCAAAAAATAGTGATAAATTCTTATTTTGCAGGTTTTATGATCAAAGTCGTAATGTTCATACACTATTTGTTAAAGTATTCTGCCTTGGTTTTACAAGCGATTTTAATTGATTCGAATTGATGCTATTTCGCTGTTTCTGGGGTGATGACTCTTGATTACAGGTACGATAGAGGTTTTCAAATGTGAAAGCTCTTTTTGTCATTCGTCATGAGAAACAGGTTGTCTGTCCGTATTGATGTGTGTGTTTGTTCTGGTTTGTTAAGGTAATGGTGGAGGGAATGTAAAGTATATGAAAAAGAATGTGGAGTAAGATGGATTAATGGGTAATGGATGAATATTTGTTGGTTTGTTCGGGGTTACAGGTGTTAAAATAGTTTTTGTTAACAATTGAATAATAAAGAAAGGTAAAACTGCACTCATCATTCATAGCGATATGGGGTTAGTTATGGTGAAGAAATGAGTAAAAGCAAAATCAGCTTTTTCAAGCATTTTGATTTTTTGGTGCTTGATGTGCTTAGCTTGCAGCTGTCTTATTACCTGACTACTTTGTGGTACAGATATCAGTTTGCAAGGGGCATTGGTTCTGATTACTACTGGAGCATTGCGTGTGTGCTCTTCCTTAGTAATCTTTTATTGGATTTGGGGACACTTCCCTATAAAAATATATTGAAACGGGACAAGTTTGCGGAGTTGAAACAAGTTCTGTTATATGCGGTCAAAGGACTTATCATCAATATTGTTTTGTTATATGCATTGCATATAGCTGGTAGTACTTCACGGATTACTACATTTGTTTCCTGGGGAGTTTTCTTTGTAGTGGGATATTTTGTGCGTGTTATCTGGAAGCGCATATTGAGAAGAAAAATCCTTCATGACCGCGATGATGCAAGTACCCATGTAGTGGTACTTACCAGAAGAATATATGCTGAACATGTCATTGCCAATTTACAGGTGAACCTGTTTGCTCAAAGAAAGATTACAGGTGTGTTCCTGTTGGATTATGATGCTGAGAAAGATAATACAGAAATAGCTGGTTGTAAGGTATTTGGTAATAATGAAGCCATGATGGACTTTATTACGCATAATTGGGTAGATGAAGTGGTGCTTTGTCTTCCGGGAGAACGTAGTGAAGCAGAACAAATAGCAAGTGATGTATTGAAGATGGGTATTACTGTTAATACAGTACTGGCTGAGATTAATCCTCATGAAG
Source organism: uncultured Erysipelotrichaceae bacterium (assembly GCA_905201565.1). GTDB lineage: Bacteria > Bacillota_I > Bacilli_A > Erysipelotrichales > Erysipelotrichaceae > Bulleidia. The sequence continues at coordinate 10,942 of CAJKOS010000003.1, read as the reverse complement.
AGTCCCCGATGTATGTACAGAAGTATGGGAATTATATAGTGGCTGTTCGGAAGTTAAGGACAATTCCTTTATTGCAGTGGGCGTTGAAGAGAACAATTGATATTTTTGGTTCTATTGTTGGTCTTTTCTTTACAGCAATTGTGTTTGTTTTTGTTGCGCCTCAGATCTATATAGCTTCACCTGGTCCTATATTTTTTGCCCAGAACAGGGTGGGAAGAAATGGACGTGTGTTCAAGATGTACAAGTTCAGAAGTATGTACATGGACGCAGAGGAGCGTAAGAAGGAACTCATGAAACATAATGAGATGAATGGTCTTATGTTCAAAATGAAGGATGATCCAAGAATCATTGGGTCTGAGAAGAAGGATAAGAATGGTAATCCTAAGGGTATTGGTAACTTTATTCGTAAGACTTCATTAGATGAGTTTCCTCAGTTCTTCAATGTTTTAAAAGGGGATATGTCATTAGTAGGGACACGGCCTCCTACAGTAGATGAATGGCAGCAGTATTCTGAAGCACATCGTAAAAGACTTGCCATGAGACCGGGTATTACCGGTATGTGGCAGGTGAGTGGAAGAAGTGATATCACGGATTTTGATGAAGTGGTGAGACTGGATTCTGAATATATAGATCATTGGAATGTGTTCATGGATATCAAGATTCTGTTTATGACAGTAGGACAGGTACTGGGTCATAAAGGTGCGGAATAAATCGTGCATTAGGAGTGTGGGGTTATATGCAGGATAAGGTTTTTGCAATTCGCCTCAGGGCTTTCCAGACTTCATGCAGGACATACCTGAGACAGAAAGAAGAAGTAAAGAAGCTATTGAAGGTGTATCCGGATTTGAATGAGTATGTACAGTTGGAAGATGATTCAGGAAAGATGAAAATGGTTCTTCCAAAGAGAAAGAGTGATTGTACTGTTCCTTTTCAGCTCATTGTGCTGTACAGATTGCGGTTGGAAAATCTGTTCTTTGTTGAGAATATTCTTGACAGGATACAGGAAAAATATGGGGATGAAGCGATGAATCTTGTTGTTGATGTATTTGTCATGAACATGAGTCAGGAAAATGCTGGTAAAAAGATTAATTACAGCAGAAGACAGGTACAGACAAGAATTGACAAGGTTTTAAAAGATGTACTGGAGGAGTCTTATGAATGATAAGTTTCTTATGTTTAAGAAAGAATGCCGTCAGTACATGGACTACATTTCGAGACTGGAAAGAATAAAGGATCAGTTGGATCAGTTACAGTACCGTATTAATGGTGTACATAGTACTGACTTTGAGACTACGTATAAAAGAGTTTCCAGGGATGAGAAGTCTATTCTTCCGGAAATTGAGGCGAAGAAAGAGTTGCTTGAAAAGAAGGAAGAGGTAGAACAGAAACTCAAATACATAGATGACATGATTATGGCAATACCGTATCCTGTTTACCGGGTCTTTGTATGGGAAGCACTTGTTCTGGGTAAGAAGTACAGTGAACTGGCAGAGAAGTATGGTTACAACCAGGAGAGTTTCAGGAAGAGTGTAGTAGCAGTAGTGACAGATGTATTAGAAGCCAAGGGCACACAGGAATGATTGTGTGCTCTTTTCTAGAGAAAAAGTGGATAATATAGGTAAACCACTATTCTTTGGTTGAGGGGGTGCAGTATGCTTTGTCATCATTGCGGGAGAGACATTCCGGATGGACAGTTGTATTGTCCGTATTGCGGAACATCTCTTAATATGAAAGATGAAAAAGATACGTTTCATGAAAGTATTGGCGGTTTTGGTCGTGGTTTCATCAATGATATCCGGAATGGAACGGTATTCAAAAATATCAGAACAATGCATTTTAATATACCAGCTGTGGCTGGTGCTGTTCTTTGTGTTGTTTCTTTGTTTCTGCCTTGTGTTGTCGGAACTGCAAATGGAAAACAGTTTGGTTTTTCTGTTCTGGTGATTGATGTAACGGCATATGTTATTGTGCTTGTGATTAGTTCGCTGGTTGCCTGTTTTGCGTCTTTTTCGCGGAAAAAGAAATTTGGAACAGCCATGGCAGTGCTCATGGTGTTATGCACCTTTATCATTTGTTATGTTGTGTATGACATGGTGACTCGCACGCCTCCTGGTATTACAGCTGAGGCAGGTGCCTGTGTTTATGTGATGGGTATTGGGTCATTGTTGGCATTGTTTGCGTTTTTGTTTGATCTTTTTGTTCGAAAAAGGATTGTGTCGTACAGAGTGTTCAAAAGGATCATGACGTATAAAGGAAAGATAGATGTATTTGGTGATGGACCAAGGGAAGCAATTCTGTCTTTAGTGGATCATAATGAAAGCGTGGCACAGGCGTATGCTGTGTTGTGTGAGAAGTTAAAGAGTAATAGCCAGACGGCAGATTTGTCTCTTGACTTGAAGCTGATTGCAGAGTTTGTGTTTGCCCATGAGGAGGCGTTTCCTGAAAAGGACAGGGCAATGATGCATGCGTATGCTTCAGATTGTTTTTCTTTGGATGAGAATTACAGGCTTTTCTATAAGCTGAATCCGGAAAAAAAGAGAATGAACATGGCGGTTCTCAAGAGTAAGCTTGTGGAAGGCGGAAAGTCTTTTGTAAAGCAACAGTTTTCGGTTGTGACGGATGCATATGATGGGATGATCAAACCGACAATGCGTGAACTGAGGACAGGTTCGCTGAAGAGGTATCTCAGGAAACATAGGTTATTGGGTGTGGCTATTGTCTGTAGTTGTCTTTCCATCATTTCTGTTTTTCTTCCCTATTTGAGATTTTCAGCAAATGGAGCGTCTTTGACATTTTCTGGTTTTCAACTTGAGACAAACTATTCTGTTTATATTATCTTCTTTTCACTATTTGCATTATGCATGATTATCATGCGGCGCAGAGTGTTTTCCATTGTACTGGAAGCCCTGGCAGCATGGAGTGGCTGGGAAATGTTTATCCGGGTGAATGTGTTATTGAAAATGCCATATAGTGAGTATGTGCAATACAGGTTTGGGTTGGTTCTTCTGCTTATCAGTTGTACATTGTCTTTGATCACTGTTATCTTTGGGGCAAAGATCAATAACAAGGAATACCGTAAAGCAAAGAAAGCTTTTAAAGAAGCAAGCAAAGCACTGAAGAAACTGGGTGATTTACCTGAGGAAATACTGGATGATTTCTTTTGTAGTGACAATTGCCCGGAAGAAATAGCTGCTGAATGCATGACAAAGATAGATGTAATGAACAATGCCAGACAAAAGGGAAGCAGAGATATGATGCTTCTTGCTTTGAAAGATTTCGTGTTGTTTGTGCAGAAGAACATCAGTCTTTTCCCACCTAAGCAGCAATCCATCTTAATCAGTTACACACAATGTACCATCAGTGCATGTGATGCAGGTCTCAGGATGATCAAAAGTGAAGAAGAGTGAGAACGTTGTGAAATCGCTATCATCACCTATATGTGCATCAGATAGGAATTAGAGGTATAGGGACTGATAAAATGTTAGGGCACATAAAAGATAGTATAATACTTGATTGATTTTCTAATAAAAATAATGCTTTTTTCTCAAAAAACTGATAATTACACAAGACTGACAAGGACACATGACATGTGTTGTGTCAGTCTTTTTTTGTTAGTGAAGACTTGTGGGTATGGGGAGAAACAAATGAACAGAAAGATTGCAATAGCTGGTACTGGTTATGTGGGATTGTCCATTGCTACATTGCTTGCACAGCATAATGTTGTTAAGGCAGTGGACATTGTGCCTGAGAAAGTAGATCTGATTAAGCGGCAAAATTCAATTAAAAAATAGTGTTTACATTGCTTGTGAAATAAGAGATAGATAGGAGAAACCAGATGATAATTACAAAGACACCGTTTCGCATGTCTTTTTTTGGCGGTGGAACTGATATGGAAGATTTTTTCAAAAAACATGGTGGTGCAGTTATTTCGACCACTTTTGACAAATACGCTTATGTGACAGTTAGACACCTTCCAAGGTTTTTTGAGTATAAAACACATTTGACATATTCTAAAACTGAAACAGTTAACAGCTATGATGAAATCCAGCATCCAGCTATTCGTAATGCGATGAAGATGCTGGATATGCATGAATTAAGACTCACCTATGACTCTGATCTTCCAGCAAGATCTGGACTTGGAACATCTTCTTCATTTGCAGTTGGCATGCTTAATGCTTTTTATGCATTAAAAGGTAAGTATGCAGACAAAAAGAAATTGGCAGATGAAGCAATTTATCTTGAACGCGTTCTGTGTAATGAGGCAGGTGGGTGGCAGGATCAAATTGCTGCAGCATATGGTGGATTGAACAGAATTAATTTCAATGATGAAGGATATGAAGTTCTCCCTATTATCATTAGTCCAGAAAGAAAAAAACAGTTAAATGATAATCTGATGATGTTTTTTACAGGTTTTGTCAGATTTTCTTCTGATGTTCAAAAAGCAAATGCTGAAACAAGTGAAGAAAAGATTGCAAGACTCAAAGAAATGCTTGGATTAGTTGATGAAGCAGAAAGAATCCTTGAAGATAAATCAACAGATCTGGATGATTTTGGCAGATTGCTAGACCATACATGGAAATTAAAAAGAGGAACAGGGAAAGCTGTTTCCACATCTGCTATAGACGAATTCTATGACAAAGGTATGAAGGCTGGAGCACTGGGAGGCAAACTTCTTGGAGCTGGAGGCGGTGGTTTCCTTGTGTTTTATGTACAACCAGAGAAACGAGCTGCAGTGATGGAAGCGATGAAAGATCTTCTGTATATTCCTTTCCAGTTTGAAGAGGGTGGAACAAGAGTTGTTCATTATACTCCTGAGAGTTATGAACCTGCGGAGGAAAAATAATGAAAACGGTCATTATGGCTGGAGGAAAAGGCACAAGAATTTCTTCTGTTGCACCAGATATTCCAAAACCATTAATTCCGATTGAAGGAAAGCCAGTACTGGAACGAGAGATTGAATGCCTTAGAGATCAAGGCTTCAAAGATCTGATTCTGACAGTTTCCCATATGGCAGACAAGATTATTGACTACTTTGGAGATGGTTCAAAACTGGGAGTGAAAATATCTTACTTTGTGGAAAATCAGCCTCTTGGTAATGCAGGTGCATTATTTAAACTCAGGGATGAACTGAGTGATGATTTTCTTCTATTGAATGCGGATGCTGTTTTCGATATTGATTTCAACAGGTTTGTAAAATATCATCGAGAAAAAGGTGGACTTGTTACGCTATTTACGCATCCAAACAGTCATCCATATGACAGTGGTCTGATTCTTTCTGATGATAACAACTGTGTGATGCAGTGGTTGAATAAAGAAGATAAGAGACCACAATGGTATAAGAATAGAGTAAATGCAGGTCTTCATGTAATCCGTAAAGAACTTCTGTACCAGACAAATATTGATGCTGATAAAATTGGTGCAATTGGCTCTGATGGGAAGGTTATCAAAGCTGATCTGGACAGACAGTTATTAAAACCTTTGGCAGGTACAGGGAAAATCTTCTGTTACGATAGCCCGGAATATGTAAAGGACATGGGAACTCCAGATCGTTTTTACAGTGTCTGTGAGGATTACAGGAAAGGTATTGTTGAAGCAAAGAATTTGCATCAGAAGCAGAAAGCAGTATTTCTGGATCGCGATGGCACTATTAATAAGTACGTTGGTTTTTTAAGAAATATAGATGAATTTGAACTGCTTGATGGTGTCTGCGAGTCAATAAAAGCAATTAATAAAGCAGGATATCTTGCGATTGTTATTACGAATCAGCCAGTAATTGCACGTGGTGAAGTGACATATGATCAGCTTAATGAGATACACAATAAAATGGAAACACTTCTGGGTAAAGAAGGAGTGTATCTCGATGCTATTTATTACTGTCCTCATCATCCGGATAGCGGTTTTGAAGGAGAAATCAAAGAACTTAAAATAGACTGCGATTGCAGAAAACCTAAGCCAGGCTTGCTGCTGAGAGCTGCGGAAGATTTAAATATTGATATTGCGTCTTCGTGGATGGTCGGCGATAGCAAAAATGATGTTCTTGCAGGTATAAATGCTGGATGTCATACTGCTTTGATAGGTAAAGAAAACAATGGACAGGAAATGACAGTCTCAAGTCTTTTGGAATTTACAGAAAAGATGTTTGGAGGGAAAGATAATGGCTGAATTAGAAGCAAAATTGATGAAACACGTTGATCTTTTGATAAGAAGGTATCCACAACTTGAATGTGTCAAAGATAGCATTATCGATGGCTATAAAATCATGGAAAATGCCTACGAAAAAGGTGGAAAGCTTCTAATAGCTGGCAATGGAGGATCAGCTGCAGATGCTGAACACATTGTTGGGGAATTGATGAAAGGGTTCAAACTTCCCCGAAAACTACATGGAAATTTTAAAAATAAACTCATTAAAGAAAATGAAGAGCTTGGACATGTTCTGGCAGAAAATCTGCAGAACGCACTTCCTGCTATAGCATTGGATGGTCATCCGGCACTAACTACTGCATTTATGAATGATTGTGAACCGCTTTTGTGTTTTGCGCAGCAAGTGAATGGTTATGGCAAAGCGGGAGACGTTTTTTTAGGCATTTCTACGAGTGGTAATAGTAAAAATGTGTTATATGCAGCAATTACTGCACATGCAAAAGATATGATAGTGATAAGTTTGACTGGTGCTAATTGTAGCAAGTTAGAACAAATAAGCGACGTATGTATCAAAGTTCCGCAGACAGAAACTTATATGATTCAAGAGTTACATCTGCCGGTTTATCATTGTTTGTGCTTGATGCTTGAAGATTATTTTTTTGGGGAGAATTGAAATGGAGAAAAAACAAGCACTACTTAATACTTTTGTAAATAATGTAACAATGTCAGAAGCTATTGCAACTATCGAAGACTTGATTGAGACTAATAAAAAAGCCTATGTTGTTGCAGTAAATGTTGATGTTGTTATTAAAATAGAGAAAGATGTATATCTGAAAAAAATAGTGAATAATGCAGATATGGTTTTGGTTGATGGACAGCCGTTAGTTTGGATTTCAAAATTACATGGAAAACCATTAAAAGCTAAAATTTCAGGTTCTGATCTTGTTCCGCTGTTGTGTGAAGTGGCTTCTGAAAAAGGATACAAGATTTTTATTTTAGGTGGAAAAAAACAGGTTGCAGAACGTGCAAAAGAAAAATTGGAAAGTCAATTACCTCAAATCAGAATAGTTGGAACCTATGCTCCTCCGTTTGGATTTGAGAACAACGAAAGTGAATTGAAGAAAATTAACCAAATGATTTCGGAAGCCCAACCAGATATACTAATAGCTTGTTTTGGCTGTCCTAAACAGGAAAAGTGGATATATGAAAATATCAAAAAATATGATGCAAAAGTATCGGTCTGTGCTGGTGCTACTGTTGATTTTCTTGCCGGAAATGTAAAACGGGCTCCTCGTTGGATGAGCGAGCATGGGTTAGAATGGTTTTACCGTTTTATACAAGAACCGCAGAGATTGTTTAAGCGATATTTTGTTGATGATGTAAAAATCTTAAAATTGATCGTTAAATATGCAAAAAGGAGCGACTAAAAAATGGCTGGGGGGAATAAAATTAAGGTTCTTCATTTCTTGCCACGATGGGATAATGGAGGAATGGAACATGCCGCATTGGACATTATCACACATTTTGATAATAAATATACTTATGAAATATGCGCTGCATTTCTAGAATCAGAATTCGCACTTGACAGTTTGAAAAATAGAAAAATTAAATTCACAGCATTCTATCGAAGTAAAAAATATAACTTTAGTGACTGTATAAAGGGATTATATATTCATTTAAAAAAAAACAAATATGACATTGTACATTGTCATGTAAATAATGCTATAGGATTGATTTTTGCTGCAGTTGCAAAGAATGCTGGAGTTAATAAGGTAGTTGTTCATACACATAATAATTCTTTTGGAGCAGGAAAACGGATACTAAAAAGTCTTTTAAGATTTTTTTCAATAGTAATTTTTAGGAATGTGCCTGATCTTTTCCTAGCGTGTTCTAATGAAGCGGGAAAATGGACTTTTGGAACTAGTGTTGAAAAAAGAACGAATTATCATGTCATTTATAATGGTATAGATCAGCAGAAATTCGCATATAATAAAAAGAAACGTAACGAATTAAGAGAGCATTATTCATTAAATGGAAAATTTGTAATTGGACATATAGGACATTTTAATTATCAAAAAAATCAAGCTTTCTTGCTGCAGACAATTCAAGATGTGAGTAGAAAGATATCTAATGTTTGTTATTTCTTTGTGGGCGCAGGAGAATTAAAAAATGATTTTTTGCGAGAAGTACGTGAAAAACATTTAGAATCTTTTGTTATCGTTATAGATACAGTAACCAATCCTCAGGATTACTACTCTATGTTTGATGTTTTTGCATTCCCATCCCATTTTGAAGGGTTTGGAATTGTATTGATTGAAGCACAGATCAGTGGTTTGAAAGTTATTTGTTCGGCAAATGTTTCAAAAGATACAGCAATAACAGAAAATATAGAATATTTACCTATTGATACAAACGAAAGTGTACATCTTTGGGCGAAGTCAATTATAAAGTGTAAAAATAATATACATGAAATAAATCGTACTATAGCACAATCGTATAAAAAGTATGAAATTTCGGAAATTTCAAAAAAAATAGAAAGTTATTATGAAGTATTAATGGAGAGTGATTAATATGAGAGTAGGCGTTATTACTTGGTGGAGAAATAATTATGGTTCAATATTACAAGCACTTGCATTGCAACAGAAACTAAATCAATACAATAATTTAAAATATGAAATTATTTGTCAATATGGAAAAAAATCTACATCAGTGGATAATGTGTTTGATAAAATTAAAAGTGTTGGTTTGATAGAAACGTGTAAGAGAGTTTTCTGGAAAGTTGCATTTAAAGGATTACGTAAAAGAAATAAAAGAATGCAACAATATGTTGATGAAAATTTAAAAGTATCAAGCAATCAATATAACGAACATAATATTGCTGACAGTAACAAATATTACGATATATTTATTTGCGGAAGTGATCAAATTTGGAATCCGGATTTAGTGGCAACTGATAGTATGTATTGGCTTTCGTTTGTTGAAAAAGATAAAAAGAAGATTGCGTATGCACCAAGTTTTGGCATTAATACAATAACTGAAAAACAAAAAGAACAAATTAATAATAATTTGCGAACATTTAAGTCTATTTCTTGTCGTGAAACCTCTGGCTCAAGAGCAATTAATCAAATCATTGGGGAAAAAAAGTGTGATACAGTTCTTGATCCAACCATGCTTATTGAAAGAGAATATTGGGATTCGATTTCTGAAGATAAGATTTATAAAGGAAAATATATTTTTGTGTACTTATTAAGAGGTACAGTCGAACAAAGGAAATACATAGAAAAAATAGCAAGAGATAAGAAATTGCCGATTGTTTCGATACCATTTTTAGATTATGAAAAGATCAATTTATATGATTTAAAGTTTGGGGATTTTAAATTTTGGGATGCGGATCCATCAGATTTTATCAGTGCAATTCGCCATGCGGAATATGTATTTTGTGACTCCTTTCATTGTATTGTTTTTAGCATTCTATATCACCGACCGTTCTATGTTTTTCCAAAAGTAGGTGCGGATGGAAAAGTGAAAAAAAGTCAGATTAGCCGTATGACTGATTTATTGGAACTTGTGGAAATCAAAAATCGAATTTTATTTGAAAACAAAGGTGCAGACTTGGATAGTGAGATCGATTGGAATAAAGCAGACAGTAAAATTTCAGAAGCAAGATGTTATTCAGAACACTATCTAGAACATGCGTTGTTTATGTGAAGAGGTGTGTAAAATGCAGAATGCTTTAAAGACGGTTTGTACAAAAAATCAATGTGTTGGTTGCATGGCTTGTTTTGATATGTGTCCGAATAATGCAATTTCGATTGTAGATACAACGCAAGAGTATAATGCAGTAATTAATGAAGAAAAATGCATTAATTGTGGCATTTGTACAAGCGTCTGTCAAAATAATCAAAAAATCACATTAATACATCCAAAAAATTGGTACCAAGGATGGATTAATAATGAGACTCTACGTAAAGAATCATCTTCTGGAGGTGCTGCGAAGGCAATTTCTCGACAATTTATCTCCGAAGGTGGCGTAGTAGTTAGTTGTAGTTTTAAAAATGGTAATTTTGGATTTGAAAGTGCAGAGTGTTTTGAAGATCTTGATAAATTTACAGGGTCAAAATATGTGAAAAGTAATCCTAGTGGAATATATAAGAAAGTACAAAAGCTTTTATTGGAAAAGAAAAAGGTGCTTGTTATTGGGTTGCCGTGTCAGATTGGGGCGTTGAAAACGGTTATTAAAGATAGTGAAAATTTATATACGGTGGATCTAATTTGCCATGGTACGCCTTCTCCTAAACTTTTACGAGATTTTCTTACAGAAAAGAACGTGAATTTTAATGAAATCAAAAACATTTCTTTCCGTTACAAAAATGTGTTTGGTCTTGCAAAGGATAGAATCCCACTTTCACAGCCTGGATCTTGTGATAATTATTTGCTTGCCTTTCTGTGCGGAATAGACTACACAAATAATTGCTATGAATGCAAATATGCGGGAATTAATCGATGCAGTGATATCACAATTGGGGATTCTTGGGGAAGCGAACTTGATGAAGATGAGCAACGACGTGGAATATCACTTATGTTGTGTCAGACAGAAAAAGGAGAGCAATTACTTAAGAGATCTGATATGGAACTGTTTCCTGTTAATTTAGAACACGCAATATCAGTGAATGATCAGCTGAGAGAGCCTACGCGTAAAACAAAAAAACATTTTATATTTTTTAAAAAATATAATAACAGAAATTTCAATTACGCAACTTTCTGCTGTCTGCCAGTTAAATGCATAAAGCAACGAATTAAA
>CAJKOS010000002.1 GCA_905201565.1 uncultured Erysipelotrichaceae bacterium | reverse complement strand
CTCGAACAGCGTGAGCGTGAAGATATCGCCTGGCTGAAGTCTGCACTGAAGAATGCCGATCAGTTCAAGTTTGATGGCTCCGAAAGGATTGACCTCTCTAAACTTAAGTTCAATATTTCTAACGATCCTGCCGACTATAAACTCACAAATACCAGCACTGGCGAAGCCAATAAGGATGGCAAGGAACATAACTATGACCTCGCTGGTATCAAGGACAAGAACATCTCGCTTGAAGATGCAAAGAAGTGGCGTCTTGAGTACTACACGAAGCGTGCCGAAGCCATCATTAATAAGATCAATGGTGGCCTCTACGACGGTTCTCTCACGAAGAGCGGCGAAGGTACGCTCGTCCTGACGGGCGACAACGATTACGACGGCAAGACGACTGTTGCCGGCGGCACGCTTCTCGCCTTCTCTGAGTCCATCGGTACCGACCATACGGTTACTGTTGGCGACAAGGGCACGTTCGGTGTGCTGTCCGCCTACAACGATACGTTCACGCAGAAGGGTCTGTTGAACAGCCAATTCTCACATACGACGGTGATTTGACCCCTGGTGTCATTGATTCTGAAATGGCATATACTGTCCCAACCGGGGGAACTGCTTCTTTGAGTGGTAGTGCTGAAGCTGCAGAAGGCAGTAATTATACATTTGCAGTCAATGTGGAAAACATGGGTGTAGTGGTTTCTGCAAATGCTGTGATGAATGGTAAGGCATATCCACTAACATACGCGGATGGTGTATTCCTAGGTCAGATTGAAGCTGCAGATTTTGCGGGTCTAGCTTCATTTGAAGTCAGTGCTGAACTGAGCGACGGCGTTAATAATGTACAGACAAACACAATACAAGTTTCTGTTGTTTCAAGTGATCCAACCCCTGTGGAAAAGGAACTTTCCAGCCCGATTCAGATTACGGAAATCATTCCAAATACAGCGAATGAAGGTACCGGCAGTGATGTCTTTGAATATTTTGAACTTTACAACAGTTCAACGATGAATGTGTATCTGGACAATTATCATTTCCTGTATGATAACGGTTCGTCAGTTACTGAATGGAAGCTGAATGAAGAAGGAAGTGTTCTTGGCGCAGGTGAGACAGCTGTTGTCTGGGTCAGAAATGATGCTGTTATTGGAAATGACTATACCGCAGATAACTTCAGGACACAATATGGCATTGGTGAAGATGTACAGGTTTTATCTGTGAACAGTGGCGGCTTTTCCAATTCCGGAACAAGAAGGATGAGTCTTGCGACAGCTACAGACGAGACGCTGTATACCGTAGAATATACTGCCGGCAATTCTTCCGACGGTTCAATTGGGGAAGGCGAATCTATCACTTTTGTCTATGATGGCGACGTCATTACAACAGCTTACGATGGATCGGGTACACCGGGTGTGGTTGCGGATGGCAGTGTCATCGGCAGCTATATCATTCCATCTGTTGTGGAGTCTCCATCAGTAACGGTGCATGCTCCGGAAGAAATCACATCTGACAGTGCGTGGACAGCTGAAATTACTGACAGTAACCTTGGAAAAATTCTTTCTGCAGTGATGACAATTACTGCAGGTGAAACAACACTCACAAAGGAAATGACAGTTGTCAATGGCGTGATCACAGGAACAGTTGATTATGACGAAGTGAAGGATGTCGAACGCTTCTTTTACAATATTCGTGTGACAGATGGTGTGAATACTGCATCTGTTGGTGGTGGAGCTGATGTTGGTACTGCTGTCCAGGTTGATCAGTCCAAGGCACCAGCTCTTGTCATTACGGAAATTATGCCGGATACAGACAATGTGGAAGGCTCAGATGCATATGAGTTCATTGAACTCTACAACAATTCCAATCGCGATATTGATCTCAAAGATTACAAACTATACTACAACTATCCAGATAACGGTGATGACAGCGATGTCATCTGGTGGCAGACAAATAAGTCAAAAGTTCTCAAATCAGGAGATACACTTGTCTTCTGGGTAAAGAATGGTGCAAATGACGCATTGACACCGGGTGATTTCAATAATCAGTTCGGTACAAGCCTTGATAGTGAACATCTCATTGAAATTTCTTCAGCGGGCATGGCTAATGGCAGTGCAAGAGGGCTCAAGATTGCGACCAATGTCAAAGATGTCATCGATTATGTAACATATAACATGGATGGCAAGGACAATACATCGTCTTCTACATCTATCCGATATCAGAATACATACCAGAATGGTGCGTTTACAACAAGTCTTGTCAGTGATGACGAAACGCCGAATCCCGGGATGGTGACAGATGCTGAAAAGCCTGCATATCAGGCAGAACTTCCTGAAAGTGCAAGTGCTCCGGCAGTGACTGATCATACAGAAAACAGCTTCAATAATGAACTGGAAACATTTGCGTTTACAGTTGAAGCAACTTCGCCGGAATCTACCATCAAAACAGTTCGCCTCTTCCTCAAAGACAATAATGCGGCAGAATATGAAGTTTTCAATCTGCTGAGGTCAAACGGGGATTTCTTTACAAAAGAACTTGCCGGTGTTGATTTGTTGAATAAGAGATTCTTTACGTACTGCTTTGAAATCAGCGATGGATACAATACGGTCACAACGCCAGAAACAACCATTGAAAATTCTGATGCCCCGTCAGTTGGGGATCGTGTCAATGTGACAGATGGTCAGTATGCAAAAGGTGAACTGACACTGATCGGTACTGGTGACAATCTTGTGATTGATGGCAAAGATTACACAAGTGAAGCAACAAAGTCCGTGTTTGAAGATGCGACAATTGCTTTTGATGCAAGTCAGACAGATGTATTCTTCAAGAATGCTGTGGCATGTGGCAATGATGTCATCGGTGTATTCAATGAAGGCACATATGCAGAATGGAGAACCTATACGTATCCGGTTGATGAGAAATACATCAACAGTGAAACAGGTCAGATCACTTTGGCATTTCATGCCGGAAACAAGGCTAACAACCTTGAGCATAATGTGGAAAACAACGATGACTTTGTTCTCAAAAACATCCGTCTAGTTCTTCCGGATGGTGTAACTCTTAAACCGGTTTCTTATAAGAGCATTGCCGGTATTGGGGCGGTAGATCACAATGAAAATAACTGGAAGCCGGGTATTGAAAATGCTGTGGAAATGAATGGTGTCACATCGGAAACAGAAATCAACATGGGCGATGGAACAACCAAGACAGAAATTCTGTATGTCACATTCCGGGCGGCACCGGAAAGTTTAGATGCACTGCGTTATGTGCTGGATACCACACAGCTGGTGGATGGAGCACATACTGTCACCAGTGGATCAGCATCAGCTGCATTCATCGTTGATAATACAGCGCCTGTTATCACATCCACAGTTGAAGATGGAGCGGCATATTTTGAACTGCCGGTTAATGTGACAGTCAGTGATGCCATTGCGCCGGATGGTGTCAACCAGGAAATCTACCTCGATGGGGAAGCGATTACGTTGCCATATACTGTCAGTTATGAACAGGATGGTGCAGGGGAACATGTTCTTACGGTCAGGGCAATGGATGCGGCAGGTAATGAACAGGTTCAATCATGGAACTTTTCGATCAATGAAGTAGATGCGGAAGTAACTGGTTTACAGCCGGGTGACGGCACAATTGTAAGTGCAGACCCAACGCTTTCTGTTACTGCAGCAGATCCGAATGGATTGGATATGAATGTAAGGTTCCTGGCTGGTGAAAGGCTGACGCTTGATGATGGTATTACCTCAACAACGGGTACTGCCAATACAAGCGGAACAACAAATGCAGTGAGCGGTTCACCAACAGAAGGTGATGGCTTCCCATACGAAGTATTTGAAATCACAGTTCCGGATAACATCGGTAATGCAACAAGCATTGAAGCAGTCTGGAGTGGTACATCCAATAATACCAAGACAAAGATGTATGTCTATAACACTGTAACAAACAGCTATGAAGAAACAGAAGCTGAACAGGGTGTTGATGGTGAACAGATGACATTGGTAGCAGATATTGATCTTGCGGATCATGTCATTGATGGCAAAGTCAGGGTCATGGTACAGAATGGTGAAGGTTATACACCAACACAGTATGCGGAAGGCGAAACGGGCGAAAATGCAACTTATAATGAGAAGGACACACCACGTGATCAGTATGACTTCACGCTGGCAGTAGAATCTGATACCCAGTATTACAATGAAGACTATGATGGCAATCCTTCACAGGATGTTGATGGGTCCTATCAATATCAGCTGGATATTCATAACTGGGTGTTAAATAACCGTGAAAGGATGAACATTCAGTACATGTTCCATGATGGGGATATCATCGATGATGAACCGCTGATCCCGGAATGGGAGAATGCAGATAATGCATATAAGATGCTTGATGAAGCGGGTATGCCATATGGTGTTCTTGCTGGAAACCACGATGTAGGTCATCTCTCTGGTGACTATACAAACTTCAGTAAGTATTTCGGTGCATGGCGTTATGAGAATAACCCATGGTATGGTGAAAGCTATAAGGATAACCGTGGTCACTATGATCTGATTACTGTTGATGGTATTGACTTCATCATGGTCTACATGGGCTGGGGTGTTGGCGATGAAGAAATTGCCTGGATGAATGAAGTGCTTGCACAATATCCAGAACGCAAGGCAATTCTGAACTTCCATGAATACCTGCTCGCAAGTGGTGGTCTTGGTGAAGAGCCACAGAGAATTCATGATGAAGTAGTAGCGGCGAATCCAAATGTTGTCATGGTACTCTCCGGACATTACCACAACGCACAGAAAATTACGGAATCGTTTGATGACAATGGTGATGGTGTGACAGACAGAACTGTCTACCAGATGCTGTTTGACTATCAGGGTCTTGCACAAGGCGGTATGGGTTATATGAGGCTCATGCACTTCGACAATGATAGAAAAGAGATTACCATCCGTACATATTCTCCATCTCTTGATGACTACAATGCCAAGGATGAAACCGATATTGGTGATGTTGGCGGTATTAACGGAGAAGAAGAATTCACGATCCCCTATGATGCACTTGGCATTACAAGAAGCACAAAGACATTGATAACCAACAGTTTTATGGCCAATGTCTATGGAGATAAGGAAATCGGCAGTGTCAATGGTGTCAAGAGTGGTGAAACAGCTTCTTTGACCATGACAAATGCGGCAAATGGTACATATGGCTGGTATGCAGAAATCACAAATAGCAATGGTGGTCTTACAAGAAGTGATGTTAGTTATGTGGTGGTTGACAAGAAAGAAACTGCACCTGTAATTACACTTCCATCTGTTGAGAATAACAGACTTGTCCTCAATGAAGTATTTGATCCGATGGAAGGTGTAAGTGCTATGGACTACACCGGTAAGGACATTACCAGTAAAGTAAAAGTGACAGCTGCAGCTGCAAATGGCGCTGCCCGTGCTGTCCTTGATCCGGCTTCTATCTCATCTGCAGTCGGCACATATACATTGACCTATTCTGTAACAGATGATTACGGCAACTCCAACACGGCTGTACGTACGGTTACTGTGTATGCTTCAGAAACCACAGATCCAAATCAGCCGGGAGGCGGCTCTGGCACAGCTGATCAGCCGTCTGCCTCAACAGATGAAAAGAAGGATGTAGAAACCGGAATTTATGACAATCCTGCAGGTTCACTGTTCACAGCAGTTGGAGCTCTCTGTGCTGCGGCAATCATCCTGAAGAAAAAGAAAGAGGAAGAAGAAAACTGATTCTGTCTTGAGTCCTGTATAGCAAAACACTATATGGGACTTTTTTGTGTCAGATATGTTCGGGTAGACTAATCATATTATGCATGCAAGTTATGTGTCATTGGCAGATGAAGTTGTGATATAAAAGATATCTGGGGAGTTAGCATATGAGAAAAAACTATGCGATGACGATGATATCTTGTTTTGTTGGTTATATCGCACAGGCGATTGTGAACAACTTTGCACCACTGCTGTTTGTGATGTTTCAAAACAACTATGGCTTCTCCATGAGTGAAATCACTTCATTGATTGCTTTTAACTTCATTGTGCAATTACTTACGGATTTGGTGTCTGCCGGATTTGTGGATAAAATCGGGTATCGGGTTTCCATCTGTCTTGCCCACATGTTTTGTGCGATGGGTCTCTTGTTGTTAACAATATTGCCGGATGTGTTAGGTTATAGCGGGCTGCTCGGGGCGGTGGTTCTGTATGCCATTGGCGGTGGGCTGATAGAAGTGCTCATCAGTCCGATTATGGAAGCATGTCCGAGTGAGAATAAGGAAAAGGCAATGAGCCTTTTGCATTCCTTCTATTGCTGGGGACATATGGGGGTTGTGCTCTTGTCAACATTGTTCTTTGCGATTGTTGGTATTGATAACTGGAAGGTACTTGCCGTTACCTGGGCGATGATTCCTCTTGTGAACATGTTTTTGTTTGCTGTTGTGCCAATAGGAACAATGCAGGAAGCAGATGGTAAAGGTAAGTCTTTAAAAGAATTGTTTTCATTGAAACTCTTTTGGGCATTTATGATCATGATGCTGTGTGCCGGGGCTAGTGAACAGGCGGTCAGCCAGTGGGCTTCCACATTTGCGGAAGAGGGACTTGGCGTATCAAAAACAGTTGGTGATCTTGCCGGA
Organism: uncultured Erysipelotrichaceae bacterium; assembly: GCA_905201565.1. GTDB lineage: Bacteria > Bacillota_I > Bacilli_A > Erysipelotrichales > Erysipelotrichaceae > Bulleidia. The sequence goes on along the minus strand of CAJKOS010000002.1, from coordinate 46,285 downwards.
CCGATGGCATTTGCCTGCCTGATGGGTACATCAAGGCTCATTTATGGCAAATATGGGGATCGGATCAATTTGAATGGATTTATGTTGGTAAGCGCAGGTTTATGCACTGTTTCCTATCTCTGCATTGCACTGGTACCAATACCGGTTGTTGGATTGCTGGGGTGTGCACTGTGTGGTTTCTCAGTTGGAATTATGTGGCCTGGAACCATATCAAAAGCGGCATTTGCCATTCGCGGCGGAGGAACGGCAATGTTTGCGCTGTTTGCGCTTGCAGGGGATATCGGTTGTACAGCTGGACCATCCATTGCTGGTTTTGTGGCGGATATTACCGGGAAGATAGGAACAGGGATTCTTTCCGCAATTGTCTTTCCCATTGCGATGTTAGTGTTGTTAATGGTTGTTATGAAGAAGCGAAAGATGTCATAATTCATCGCTTTTTCTTTCCTTTGCGGATACAATAACAGAAGAAGTGCGGTGATTGACCGCAGGAGGATTGTATGAACGAAACATTACAGAAGGAATTGCTGGAAGAACTTCCAACATTCAGGGAAAAGACACAGCAGTTTTTGAACAAAGAAATATCCATAAAGGACTACAAGGGCTTCTCCGGAGGTTATGGTTCTTATGCCCAGCGCGGTGGTGAGAAGTTTATGCTGCGGTTGCGCATGAACCAGGGAAGACTGACAAAGGACAAATTGCAGTTCATTGTCGAAGAGTGCCGGAAGTATGGTATTACCCGTACACATTGCACAACCTGTGAGACAGTACAGCTCCACGATGTTCCGGGTGATGTACTCGATAAGGTGATGGAGAAAGCTTTGTATAAAGGCATTGTCATGCGTGGTGGCGGAGGAGATTTCCCGCGGAATGTCATGTGTTCACCACTCAGTGGTATTGATCCTGAAGAAGCATTTGATGTATTGCCATATGCTGAAAAGGCAGGTGAATACCTCCTCAACATCATCAATAAGTATTCCCTTCCCCGCAAGCTGAAGACCGTATTCTCCAGCTCGAAGAAAAATGAAACCCATGCCAACTTCAGGGACCTTGGCTTCATTGCCAATGATGACCATACATTTGATGTGTATTGCTGTGGAGGATTAGGCAACAATCCGATGATGGGTGTCAGGGTTGGTGACCATATTGATCCAAAAGATATCCTCTATTATGTCAATACGATGGTATTGATGTTCATGGAACATGGCAACTATACAAACCGTGCCCGTGCCCGTACCCGCTATATGCAGGAAACCCTTGGCAAAGAAGCACTGCAGAAAGAATTTGCAGAAAAGATGGAACTTGCCAAAAAGTATCTTGACCATGATGTTTCTGTAGAAGAAAGGGTAATCCATAAGACAGGTGAAGTACATGATACCCTGCCTGAGCGTATGCTTGCACAGAAGCAGAAAGGTCTCTATGCCATCAGCTACCATCCACTTTGTGGCAATGTGTCCATCGACAAGTGGGAAGAACTTTATGGTGTGATTGAAGATATGGAAGAAGTGGAAATCCGCTTAACACCACAGGAAGGCATGTATATCATCAACCTCACCTATGATGAAGCAATGCGTGTATTGGGACATACAGATGATGGTGCACGCACTTCCTTTGAAGCAAGTGTTTCCTGTATTGGTTCCACTACCTGCCAGGTTGGTTTACGTGACTCCAATGGTGTTCTCCATAAACTCATTGAAGCATGCCGTCCATACAATTTTAAGGAAGGTGTATTGCCACGTATCTATGTCTCTGGCTGTACGAGTTCCTGTGGTACAAACCAGATTGGAGCTATCGGTTTGCAGGGTTCAGTCAAACTGGTGGACAAGAAACCGGAAAGTGCCTTCAAGATGAGTGTCTTTGGCACTGCTGATCAGGATGTTGTCCGCTTTGGTGAAGAAAAGGGTGTGATCCTTGAAAGTGATATCAATGATTTCTTCATCCGCCTTGGACAGATGATTACAGAAGATGGCATGACATTTGAAACATGGACAAAGACACATGAAGACAAATGGAATGCATTGCTCGAAGAATATCTCTAATGCATAATCGGTGCTAACCGCTTTGCACAATAGATGGCAAGGATGGTAATCAATACATCCGGAATAATAGAAACAACAAAGCAGTTGATAAATCCTATTAACAATGGAACAGGGGTGTGTAACAACACCCTTGTCGCAAAGATGTAATAGAGATTTCCACAAAGGTAGTACAAAGCAAGTCCAACCCATGGACCTGCTTTTTCTTTTGCAATGCTGCAGATGGGGGAACAGAAAAGAAAACCGATCAGAAAGCCAAATGTCGGTTTCAGGATGTAGGAAAGACCACCACCTGTCGCAAAGACGGGAAATCCCAATAGGCCAAGAAGCAGATAGAGTGCCATAACGGTGATGCTTTGTCGTATGGGCAATAACATGCCGGCAAGCAGGCTGATAAATAATTGCATTGTGATGTGCATGACGAAAAAAGGTGTTGGCAGGGTAATTTGTATATAGGCACTGATGATCATCAGGCATAGGAAGATGGCTATGCGGGCAATGTCTCTCGTGGTTTTCACAAGAGTACCTCTTTCAGATGATTGAGGATATCGTCTATTGCTTTGTTATCTTCTAAATAGATGCGGTAGATGACATCTTTGTTCTGGTATCTGAGATAGTGGGAATAGAGCATACTGACAAGAATGGCATGTTCATCATGCTTTGGCTTTGTATGGGTGAAGAGGGATTCTCCTTCCTGCAGGATGAAAGATGGGTTTAATTGAATAGCGATGAGGGGAAAGCTGTGGGAATGGATGATGTGTTCTGCTTCTTTTTTGTAGCTTCCTTCTTCAAAGAAGAGGGGTACACAAACACAGTGCACAAGCATATCGTTGATAATTGTTAACAAGGAAGTGAGGGACATTGTGATGTGCTTTCGACCGATGAACACAAACCCTGCTGCACGGTCAGGAAATCTTTCTTCTGTGACACGGCATAGGTGCATTGCTTCATCGATGGCAATTGCGCCATGGCTGCCATGGAGGACATAGAGAATGGCTTTCTTTGTGATGGAGGCATTGCGCATAAACAGCAATAGTTCACTGCTGGCGGAAGAAAGCAGTTTGGAAAGGGATTTGTCAATGAGCTTGTCGCGGATATCTGTCATCAGATGAATGCGGTTTTCCATTTCTTCTAGTAAAACGATGTTAGCAAGAGGAAAGGAACCATTTGTATTTACGGCAATGGTGAAATGATCATTGCGCATCTCCTTCATCGGATGTGCATTTTGTCCACAGTCTTTTTGAACACACATGGTGAGTACACCATACTGGTTTGCTTTGTAAATAAAGGTGCGGTTAACTGCTTCATCGTTTGTACAGGCGATGGCAAGTCTTGCCTTTGGCAACAGGTCTTCCATTTCCTTTCTTGTGATGCGGTGTACATCCAATGCATCAAAACCAGCATCATAGGCAAGGCTGTGTATATACACAGTAGCTCCGGCAAGGGCATATTGCCTTGCTTTCCGTAAAGCGGTAAGACCTGCCCCAAGGATCAATACGATGGCATCTTCAAATTCAATATCGAGTGTGACTTTCATTTCGTCTTTTCTCCAAAGAAGCGAAGCATTTCCTGGATGATGGCTTCTTTACTGTTGCATGATGTATGGATGTTGGTAAAACATGCCTGTTGTGCTGCTTCATATGTGCGGTTTTCAAATGTGAACAGCGGTGTTGACAAGGAAAGTCCATGTTGTTTCAACTGATGAACAGAGAATGGACATGTTGCGGCAGCTGCATCATATGGTTCATCCAGGGTGAATGATACAGGTTCGATGTCATAACAACCCGAAATGTCCATGGGTACTGGTAATGTTGTGTTGTTCTTTCCAATCCAGAGGGTGTTGTCCTTTGTAGGTGTAGAGAAGAATTCTTTGCGGTTAGCATAAATGTGGTCGACAAGAATACCTTTGTTCCGTAAAGCTTCTGCTGTTTTATAGCCGATGCAGGAGATGGTTTTACCATAGAGACAGCGCATATCGCTATTGTGCTGCAGTAATGCATGGATATAGGCTTCTACACTATGACGGCTGACAAATAACAGTTCATCATAGGTGTCCGGGCTGATGAAATTCTCGGGATGAAAGATGATTTCACCAACCTGTCTTTCATAGACAAAAATGCCTTCTGTGAGGGTTAATAAATCTGTATTCCAGTGCTTTTCATCAATAGAGGTGAGAAGGATCTTCTTTCCATAGTGAGGAAGTCTTGTGGTGTTATCGAGTTGTTTATGATGACTTGCAGTTTTGCCAAGTACGATTAAAAGGGGACTTGTAAAAGAAGAGATGTCTTCGTGTTGTATTTCTTGAAGGGTTGAGACAAGTACTTTCTGCTTTGGCATAGAAAGGTGGGTTGCCAGGGTGATGGGTGTCTCTTTGTCCATCCCATGTTCAAGACATTGGTTGACAAGCTGCAGTACTTTTGTGCTGCCCATGAAGAAGATCTGCGTTTCCTTTGTTTTGGCTATTGTCTTGTAATCCAGGTGGTCCTTGCCATCCTGGTAGTGCATGGTATGAACATGAAAACCAGAGGAAGTGCCTCTTTCTGTAACCGGAATGCCGGCAAAGCCAAGTCCGCCGATGGCACTGGAAATGCCTGGTACATATTGGCAGGCAATGCCTCTTTCCAGGCAGTATGCCATTTCTTCACTGCCTCTTCCATAGAGGTATGGGTCTCCACCTTTAAGGCGCACGACTAGTTTGTACTGTCTGCTTTTCTCGATGAGCAGTTCCATGATGTCTTCCTGTTTTGTGGAAGTGCCATGACCGCTTTTGCCTACAGAGATACATTCACAGTTTCGTTTTGTGTATTGTAAAAATTCCTTGTTTATAAGGTTGTCATATAGTACACAATCTGCCTGTTGTAACAGCTTCATGGCACCAATTGTCAACATGTCCGGATGGTAACATCCACCGCCTGTAAAATAGATCATCGCATACCTCTCAATTTGTCCCATGCCATAGCAGGTGATTGTTCAAGCTTGTTTTCTTCTATGGTGAAGTGTGAAAATGCACAATGGTCTGTGTCTTTTCCATGCATTGCATGAACATGAATTTTATTGTCTTCTTTTTCCAGATAGAAGCCGGTCGGACTGTGGCAGTCAGCCTTTGATAGTACAAGGAACTCTCTTGCAAGGCGTAACCGCTTGTCTTCAAATGTTTCTTCTAAGGAAAAGACTGCAGCAAATTTCTCTTTGTCTTCTGTGCGTATTTCGATGGCAAGTGATCCCTGTCCACATGCTGGTATGCATAAAGAGGGGGAAAGATATTCATCGATGACTTCTGCTTTTCCAAGGCGCTTAAGACCTGCCGTTGCTAATATCATGCCATCATAGTCACTTTCCATAAATGTTTTGAGCCTTGTATCAATGTTGCCACGGATGTTTACAAAGCGGATATCTGGTCTATTGGCATGAAGGCATGCCATACGGCGGATGCTTGAAGTGGCAATGATCGCATTTTCTTTGAGATTATGGAAAGAACAATGGTCTTTTGTGAGCAATACATCCCTTGCGTCTTCATGGATGGTGACGGGTAATAATGTTAAACCATCCGCAAGATGTGATGGCAGGTCTTTGGCAGAGTGGATGGCAATGTCTGCCTGTTTGGATAATAGTGCCTGTTCTACTTCTTTGATGAAGACACCGTTGGATGACATCTTGTGCAGTGGTGTGATGCGGTCTTTGTCTCCTTTTGTATGGATGATGGAAAAAGAACATTCCATTTCAGGTATATGGTTTTGGATCCAGTGACAGGCTGTTTCTGTCTGGGTGAGGGCGAGTGTGGAACCCCGTGTAGCGACAATCATTTTCATAATTTACATTATACCGTAAACAAAAAGGGAAATTTGTCATGATTTTGTCTGATGAACCCGACTCCAATAGCATGGTATGGTATGATAAATGCAGTATTTATCAATGATTTTATCATTTGAAAGGGGATAGGCATGAAACGCTTTACGATCAGACATTTATTTGTCATCATCGCAATGTGTGGATTATGCGGTGCCAGTGTTGGTATCTGTACCAATACGGCAGGTTTGTTCTACACATCCATTTCTGACGATCTTGGTATTGGGCAGGGTGCTGTGTCATTGACATTGACAATTTTGTCTATCACCAGTGCTGCGGCTGGTCTATTTGTGGCATCGATTATCAAAAATGAGATGATGTTGAAACCGATGATTGCGGCATCCATTCTCATGATGGCTGGTGGTACATGGCTGCTTGCAGTGTCGGATAATCTATGGATGATTTATCTTTGGAATGTCATCCGCGGTGTTGGGGCAGGTCTTGCCGGATTTGTGACTTCGACCATTGTCATCAACCGGTGGTTTTATGCCCGCCATGGATTCTTTGTTTCCCTGGCAATGTGTTTCTCTGGTATTCCAGGTGTGCTTTTGTCCAACTTCTTCACATCTGTCATCCAGGCAGATGGCTGGAGAGAGGGTTATATTGTGGTAGCGATTGTCATTCTTGCCTTCACGCTGCCTTCCCTGGTTCTGCCATTTACCCTTGATCCCTTCAAGTGTGGCACAAAGCCATATGGCTATGAAGAATATGAAGCTTTGAAGGAAAGCAATCCTGAAAAGATGGTATTGGAAAGAAAAGACCATGGTTTGCCAGCGATGGCACTTGTGATCTTTATCATCTACACATCTGCTGCAGCGATCAATTCCTGCTTGTTGCAGCATTTACCTAACTATGCGGTGTTCAGTGGGAATGCGGCTGCCCTTGGTGCCATGATGGTGGCTGTTGTCAATGGCGCAAATGTTATTGCCAAGCTGTCATTTGGTATGTTGTCCGACAGGGTTGGAACAATGAAGTCCTCTCTTCTGATGGCAACCCTTTCCACAACGGGTATTGCCCTGATGGCATTCCTTCCGCTTCCTGCCGCCCTTGTGGCAGGTGCAGCATTATATGGATGTACGATGCCAAACAGTGCCATTGCTTTATCTTTGATTACTAGTGACATCTTCGGTTTGGGAGATTACAACAGGATTTATCCGGTGATTTCCTTTATCTGTTCGACTGTCTATGCAATTGCGGTTGCTTTGATGGGAACATTGTTCGATATCAGTGGTTCGTATCTGCCAGTATTTGCCTTGTGCCTTGTGATGCAATTGCTGGTGTTTGTGACTGTGAAGGTGCTGTATGGCAGATATGCCGCAAAGAGTGTGAGATAAGCAATTATAGTTGAAAACAGACAGGGTTCTCCTGTCTGTTTCGCTGTTATTCAAATTTAGTGCTGGCAAGAAGAAAATATAAGCATATTCCAGCATTCATCTCACCACCTGTAGAGGTGGGAGTATTCTGCTGGGGTTTTAGATAAAGCAGAAGAGTATTTTCCTGGATTGTTTGCACAGCCGTATGACAAGGTTGTGGTAGAGGTGGAGCTATTTCTCAAGAGGTTTCACTATGCTGATCCGGTGTTTGAAATCCGATGTAATATGCCGGAATGATCGCCGTTGTGCGGTCATTTTTTAGTGTTTGAAAAGATATGGTTGACACCGTGTCAGAAAACAGTTATAACATAGGTGTGACAACTGACACAGTGTCAGATGGAGGGTGTATGGAATACAGAAAACTCGGTAACGCAGATCTTTATGTTTCACCAGTATGTATGGGTTGTATGGGATTTGGTGATCCTTTGAACGGTCAGCACAGCTGGACATTGGATGAAGAAGCTTCCCGGAAAATCATTTTGCAGGGACTTGAAGCAGGTATCAATTTCTTCGATACGGCAATTGCCTATCAGGGAGGTACAAGCGAACAATATCTTGGCAGGGCAATCCGAGACTATGCTGAAAGGGACAAGGTTGTCATCGCAACAAAGTTCCTTCCCCGCACAAAAGAAGAAATCGAAAATGGTGTAACCATGCAGAAACACATTGCCAACAGCATTGACGCAAGTCTTGCACACCTGGGCATGGACTATGTCGACCTCTATATCTATCACATGTGGGATTATCATTCTGACCTCTATGATGTGATGGAAGGATTGCATGATGTAGTCAAGGCTGGCAAGGCACGATACATCGGTATTTCCAACTGCTATGCATGGCAGTTGTGCAAGGCAAATGCCCTTGCTGAGAAATATGGTTTTGCGAAGTTTGTGTCCATTCAGGGTCATTACAATCTCATCTTCCGGGAAGAGGAGAGGGAAATGGTTCCTTTCTGCAAGGAAGAAAACATCGCATTGACACCTTATAGTGCATTAGCAGCAGGCAGGTTGTCCAGACATCCTGGGGAAACAAGCACAAGACTTGAAAAAGATGCCTATGCCAAAGGCAAGTATGATGGTACAGCAGATGAGGACCTCAAAATTATTCAAAGGGTTGAGGAAATTGCCGCAAAGCACAATGTATCCATGACCGAGGTTTCTCTTGCCTGGCTTCTTGCCAAGACAACTTCTCCGGTTGTTGGTATGACAAAACCACATCATGTAGAGGGTGCAGTCAAAGCTGCAGAATTGAAACTGACAGAAGAAGAAATGCACTATCTGGAAGAATTGTATGTACCACACGCACTGGTTGGTGTGATGAAGGATAATCATTGAGGAGAGTATATGAACATTGTAAAGAATGAAAAGGGACAGGCTGTAGCACCTGCTGCCATCCATATGGATGAATCCTGTTTCGCAGATGATGAAAAAACAAAGATTTACTGGTTAGGTGGAGCTGGTATCATGATCCACAGCCACAACACGAATATCATGATCGATCCGGTATTGGAAGGTTTTGATATGCCATTGCTCTATACAACACCGATTGAAAGCCATGAGGTGAAACACCTGGATGGTGTATTGATCACCCATATTGATAATGACCACTACTCACGTCCGACTTGTTCTCATATCAAAGATGTCACAGAGCAATTCTATGCCCCAAATTATGTGGCAGATGTGATGAAGGAAGAAGGCTATGCCTGTACAAAGAAGGATATCGGTGATGTGTTTGTTGTAAATGGAGAAATTGAGGCAAAGCTGACATCGGCTAAACATAACTGGCAGAATGGTTCCAAAAAGTGGCAGTACCGCTATTGGGAAGAAAAGGATTATTGTGGCTATTACCTGAAGACAAAGGAAGGTAATATCTATCTGCCTGGTGATTCCAAATTGCTGGAAGAGCAGTTACATATGCCACGTCCTGATGTGATTCTCTTCGACTTTGCGGATAATGACTGGCATATTACCTTTGAAGGTGCGGTGAAGCTGGCGAATGCCTATCCGGATAGTGATCTCATCTGTATTCACTGGGGCAGTGTCGATGCCCCTGACATGACACCATTCAATGGCAATCCGGAAAACCTTGTTTCAAGGGTGGTTAATCCGGACAGGATCAAAGTCCTTGCGCCAGGGGAGGCTTATACACTATGAAAACACTCTACCTGATGCGGCATGGGGAAACCATGTTCAATGTCCAGCACAAAATTCAGGGCTGGTGCGATTCACCACTAACAGAAAATGGTATTGCCCAGGCAAAGAAAGCCGGGCAGTATTTCAAAGACCATGGTATTACCTTTGACCATGCCTACAGTTCTACAAGTGAGAGATGCTGCGATACACTTGAGCTTGTGACAGATATGCCATATGTGCGCACAAAAGGTCTCAAAGAAAACTTCTATGGAGAACTCGAAGGGGAGAGTGAAAGACTCAACCGCAATGTAACACCAAAGGAATGTGAGACATTCTACCTCCGCTTTGGTGGAGAATCTTCCAATACAACCCGTGACAGAATGGTAAAGACATTGACGGAAATCATGGAAAAAGAAGACCATCATAATGTCCTTGCGGTTTCCCATTCCGGTGCCTGCTACAACTTCTTGAGGGCAATCCAGAATCCGGATGAAGAATTGAAGAAGGGATTTGGCAATTGTTGTATCTTTGTCTATGACTATGAGGATCACAAATTCCATCTCAGGGAAGTTATACGACAGAAATGAGAGTCAGCTTCGTGCTGGCTTTTTTTGTCACAAAAAGGCAGGAATTGTGTTTCTATAGTAGAAGAGGGGTAGTGCATGGAGAAGGAAGTACTGGAAAAACTGTATCGTGCAATGTACAGGGAATTGTTTCTCTATGCGTTGTTTCTTTCCGGGAAGAAAGATGAAGCAGAAGATCTTGTGCAGGAAGCTTTCATCAAAGCACTGCTTTCCTATCAGAAAGGAAACTTCAGGGCATGGATGTGCAGGGTGATGCGCAACATGTTCTTTAATGAAAGAAGGAAGAATAAGAAGGAAATCCTCGATGATGGAAGTGTATTGAACAATGTTGCGGCTATGGATGAGGATATGCTGGAGAAATTGTTTCGGGAAGAGAGGAAACAGAAACTGGTGCAGGAGATTATGCGGCTTCCCAAATTGATGAAGGAAGTGCTTTTGGAGAGTGTATACATGCACCTGGATGATGAAGAAATCAGTCGTATGCATCAAATATCCAAAGGGAATGTGAGGCAGATCAGATCGCGCGCGAAGAAAAGACTGATGGCTGAGTTGAAAGAAGGTGAACAGGATGACAACGAATGAAAACAAAAAACTGGATGAGGAGTTGATGAATCTGTTAGAGGATGTACCTGAAGAAGATCTTGAAAAGAAAATTGTCCGTCTCATCAACAAAAGAATCCGCACAATTGTACTCAAAGTACTCCTTGTAGTTGCGGTAGTCTGTATGGTTTTGTTTTTTGGCATCAGTCCGATCATGAATGCGGCATACTATAATCCTGCTGACGAGGAAAACAAATTTGAAGAGGTGATGCGCAATTATGTGGAACTGACCACACCGTGGCGTGAAGTATACACAAATACAATGCAGGTGGAAGACAAAGGGTTTGGCGTGTATGACGTAAGCCTGACAGTGATCGATAAAACAGAGCCAGTCATTATTGGTGGACACAATGTGAGCTTCATGATTGAGCGTGGCGAAATCACCATTAAAAAAGATCCGGAATTACTGATGGTTAAAAATGTGTCACGATTTAATTTGCCGTCTGATACGTTGACAAAGGCAGAGGTGATGGAACTGCCTTCATCCGCAATGCTGTATCTTTCACTTAGTCTTGATGAAGCGGTGCCACTTGAAGTGTTGCGCAATCTGGATGTGTCTGTTGAATGGATACAGTTTGATCAGCCAACCGTAAGCTTTCAAGGTGGGCTTCTCATGAAGACTTCAGTTGGTGACACCGACAGGACAAGTATTACCATCGATGATGAACAGCTGCTGCAATTCTATTGTGAACATATGAAGGTTTTGCTTGATCATCCTGAAATGTGGAGCCAATTCCATTTGTACGATGGAACGGGTGTTGGTTATTTCCCGGAATTTGCAAAAACAGTTCTTCAGAAAACCTATGAAGATGCCCTGACACTCGATGAGATCATGGTAGAAAACTTTTGTGTCTATGGAAAACGGGATCAGATAACAGCTTTGTTTGATCAATTTACTTTTGATTCCATCTATGTGGACAATGTGCGATTGCTCGGGTGAACATTTATCTTAATATTTGGCTTTGGTACTGGTATCATTGATAACAGGAGAAAAGTACGATGTCATTAGATAGGGTAAAAACATATTTTGCAACACTTGGCATAGAAGACAGAATCATCATTGCCAGTGAATCCACCGCAACAGTGGCACTTGCCGCAAAGGCATTGCATACAGAAGAAAGGCGCATTGCCAAGACACTTTCTTTCCATGTTGGAGAGAGGGTTGTTCTTGTGGTGATGGCAGGGGACGCAAGAATTGATAATAAGAAGTACAAGGCATTCTTTGGTACAAAGGCAAAGATGTTAACAGCAGAAGAAACAGAAGTCCTGATTGGGCATGCGGCAGGTGGCGTATGCCCATTTGCTGTGAATGATGGGGTGGAAGTCTACCTCGATGAATCATTGAAACGGTTTGAAACAGTCTTTCCTGCCTGTGGAAGCAGTGATAGTGCTATTGAACTGAACATGGATGAACTGGCACAATATGCAAACAGTATTGCATGGATTGATGTGTGTAAGATTGTGGAGGCAGTAGGATGAACAAAGAAGAACTGATGAAGGTGGCAGGACAGTTTGCGATTGCTGAAATGCTGGATTGTCATTTGTTTGGGAATGGACTGATCAATGATACCTATCTTGTGAACACAACAAATGGGAAATATGTCCTGCAGGCACTCAATACCAATGTATTCCATGATCCATGTGGGGTGATGGAGAATATTGAACGTGTGACAGAACATCTTGAAACAAAGAATGATGAACAAAGATGTGTCTTACATCTTGTGCATACAGAAGATGGACAGAACCATGTGATTGGTGAGGATGGTAAGTTTTACCGGATGACCGTCTATATTGAAGATGCATTGTGTCTTGAAAAACCGGAAGATCCAAAGGATTTCTATGCCTGTGGGTTTGCGTTTGGTAAGTTTCAGAAGGATCTTTCTGACTTTGATGCGTCTATGTTACAAGAAACCATTCCGGATTTTCACAATACACCAATGCGCTATGCACAATTGATGGAATCTGTGAAAAAGGATGTGGCAGGGAGAAGAAAAATTGTGGAAAAGGAAATTGCCTTTGCAAGGGATCGGGAGGCATTTACCCATGTTCTTGTGGATGCACATCTGCCTTTACGTGTCAGCCACAATGATACAAAGAGCAGTAATGTCATGTTAGACGCAAAGACACATGGTGCTCTTTGTGTCATAGACCTTGATACGATTATGCCAGGCCTATCGGTAACAGACTTTGGGGATGCTATACGGTATGGGGCAAACTATGCAAGTGAAGATGAAAGAGATCTTTCCCTGGTTGGTATCAATATGGAACTGTATCAGGCATTCCGAAAAGGGTTCCTTGCTGGGAACGATGGAAGTCTTACCGATGAAGAGGTGAGGTTGTTGCCATATGGGGCAAAGATGATGGCATTGGAACAGGGCATGCGGTTTTTGAAAGACTACCTCGATGGTGATATATATTATAAGACAGGTTATGAGGAACATAATCTTGTACGGGCAAGAAACCAGTTCAGACTGGTAGAGGATATGGAAGCGCATTGGGAAGAGATGTGCGCATGAAAGAGAAGGGACAGATATGGAAAAAGAACTGACACTTGTGGTCATGGCGGCTGGTATGGGCAGCCGCTTTGGCGGATTGAAACAGGCAGAACCTGTTACAGAACATGGCTCTGCGATTCTTGATTTCTCAGTATATGATGCGATGCAGGCAGGTTTTGACAGAGTGGTCTTTGTCATCAAACATGCTATTGAAGAAGATTTCAAAAGACTTGTTGGAGACCGTATTGCAAAGCGTATTCCGGTTACCTATGTCTATCAGGAACTGGATGTGCTTCCAGAAGGCTATAGTGCACCATCCGGTCGTACAAAGCCATGGGGTACAGGTCATGCCGTACTTTGCACAAAGCCGGTAGTCAATGGACCATTTGCGGTCATCAATGCGGATGACTACTATGGAAGACATGCCTTTGAAGAAATGGCAAAGTACCTCAAAAATGATCCATCTGATTACTGCATGACGGGTTTCCGTTTGAAGAATACCCTCAGTGAGAATGGTTCGGTATCGCGTGGTGTATGTGAAGTGAAGGATGGAAACCTCGTAAGGGTTGTGGAACATACAAACATCCGTGATTGCAGGTATTCTGAAGATGATGGAAAGACATGGAAGACACTGGATGAAAATACGGTTGTGTCTATGAATCTCTGGGGATTTACGACAGAGTTCTACAACAGTCTTGAACAGGATTTCGTTGCCTTCCTCGATGAACATGGCAAAGAAGAAAAGGCAGAGTTCTACCTGCCTTCAGCTGTACAGAATGTCATTGATACAAAGGAGAAGCATGTGCGTGTCTTTGTGGCAGAGGACCAGTGGTATGGTGTTACGTACCGTGAAGACCGCGAGAGTGTTTCCAAAGCACTGACTGCGATGATTGATAAGGGTGATTACCCGGCAGAGTTTTAGTGGAAAGGATCTGATGGATCCTTTTTTTAGAGTCTCAGCCCTTTGATGTCTTTGATGCGGGAAAGGATGACATTTGTGTTGCAGGATAACAGCCCTGGCAGTTTGTCGATGACATTGTGGATGACTTTTTCCATCGCTTCGTTATCTTCTGCTACCGCATGGACATGTAATTTGTTATGACCGGTAACACGGTAGATCTGTGTGATGGTGTCATTACTGCTGAGGATGGAGATGACTTCTTCAAAGGTGGCAGGTTCTGTTTCAATTTCAAAATAACATGACACTGCACCATTGATCTTTGCCGGATTGATAATGGCAGTATATTCCTCGATGATACCTTTTTCTTCTAATGCCTGGATGCGCATTTTGACCGCAACCCTGGATATGCCAATTCTCTCTCCGATTTCAGAATATGACATCCTGGCATTTTCGATCAGGAGTTTTACGATTTTCTGATCCATTGCGTCTAGTCCTTCAAGAAACATAATCATCCCTCCAGTTGTACTGATTATAGCCTGTATGATTGACATAAGAAAGTGATATGTCTAGAATGATTTCATAACGTAAGTTATTACTTACATTATGTAATGGAGGGTATATGAAAGGGGATTTGACAAAGGGAAAGGTATTTCCGGTAATGCTGGCATTTGCACTGCCGATGATCGTTGGGGATCTGTTGCAACAATGCTATAACGTTGCGGATACGCTCATCGTCGGACAGTTTCTTGGCGCAGATGCACTGGCGGCGGTTGGTTCTTCCTATACGGTGATGACATTTATCACATCTATTCTGCTTGGACTATGCATGGGAAGTGGGGCAGTGCTTTCCATTCGCTATGGGGAAAGAAATATGGAAAAGCTGAAGGAAGGAATGTTTGCGTCTTTTGTGCTGATCGGATTGCTTGCCATCATCCTCAATGTACTTTCCATAGTGGGTATCCATCAGATTCTTTCTTTCCTCAATGTACCAATTGAGGTGCAGGGCATGATGCAGGACTATCTGCTTGTGATCTTTGGTGGCATTCTTGGGGTATTTCTCTATAACTACTTTGCGGCAGTGCTCAGGGCAATTGGCAATTCTGTTGTACCATTGTTGTTTCTGGCGGTTTCTGCTGTATTGAACATCATCCTGGATCTTTACTTTGTGCTTGTGCTCAATACTGGTGTAGCAGGTGCGGCATTTGCGACCATTCTTTCCCAATATGTGTCCGGTATTGGCATTGCCATCTTTGCCTGGGTGAAGTATCCACTCTTGCGGTTTACCAGGGAACATATGTACATCCGCCGTTCTGTGGTAAAGGAAATAGGGAGTTTCTCTTTATTGACATGTGTCCAGCAATCGGTGATGAATTTCGGTATTCTCATGGTACAGGGACTTGTCAACAGCTTTGGTGCCCCGGTAATGGCTGCCTTTGCGGCTGGGGTGAAGATTGACTCCTTTGCCTATATGCCGGTACAGGACTTTGGTAATGCTTTCTCTACCTTTGTAGCACAAAACTATGGTGCAGGAAGGGCAGACCGCATCAAAGAGGGATTGAAGACAGCCGTGATCACGTCTGGTCTGTTTGGAGCATTTGTATCATTGCTTGTCTTTATCTTTGCTAAGCCGTTGATGTTGTTGTTTGTGAAACCAGAAGAAACACAAATCCTGCTTGAAGGTGTGCAGTATCTGCGCATAGAAGGCGCTTTCTATTATGGTATTGGCTTCCTGTTTTTGTTGTATGGACTGTATCGTGCCATCGGGAAACCGGGTATGTCAGTTGTGCTGACCATCATTTCTCTTGGCATGCGCGTATTGCTTGCCTATGTGCTTTCCGCATTTCTTGGCGTTACCGGTATATGGTGGTCAGTGCCGATTGGCTGGGCATTAGCGGATATCTTTGGGTTTCTCTATTGGAAGAAAGAGAAGTCTTCCTGCATAAAACGGTGTATGGCTTTTGCAAAGAATGACGTACAATAAAGGCAGAAAGATAGAGAAGTGTTTGTATGAAAGCGATTATTGAAGTTTGTGCCGGCAGTTATGCGGACTGCCTGGCAGCAGAAAAGGGTGGAGCAACCCGGGTTGAACTCAACAGTGCATTGAGTGTTGGTGGATTGACACCGACCATTGCGACATTGGTAAGGGTAAAGAAAGAAACAAATCTCAAGGTTATCTGTATGGACAGACCACGTGCTGCAGGTTTCTGTTATGATGAAGCGGATACGACCATCATGATGGATGATGCCAAAGTTCTGCTGGAAAATGGAGCGGATGGGTTGGCATTTGGCTTTTTACAGGAAAATGGAGAAGTGGATGCTGAAAAGACAAAGGCGATGTGCGCTCTCATCCACAGTTATGGAAAGGAAGCTGTATTCCATCGTGCCTTTGATGTTACACCAGATCCATTTGTGGCAATGGAAACACTCATCGATTGTGGTGTGGACAGGGTTTTGACAAGTGGACAGAAGGCTAAGGCGATGGATGGTATGTCATTGATCGGTGAATTGCAGAAGCGCTATGGAGAAAAGATTGAAATTCTTGCGGGCAGTGGCATGAATGCGTCCAACGCTTTGGAAATGATAGAAAAAACAGGTATTCATCAGGTCCATTCTTCCTGCAAGGGCTATGATACAGACCCGACAACCGAAAAGAATGGTGTCACATATGCCTATCTTCCTTCCCCACATGAAATGGACTATGATGTGGTGAAAGAAGAACTGGTACGCAAGTTGTGTGAAGTGGTGAAATAAAAAAGGAGTTACCTCCTTTTTTTATAGGAACAAAACAATTCCTGTATAGACGATGAGGGTGATGAGGATATACATCGATACAAATCCACTTGTATATGCTTCATCATCTTCATCTTTGAATAGTGGTGTGATGATTGGAATGAGTCCAAATCCGGTTGGAGACATGAAGTAGATGATCGGGGCAATGCGGAATACCGGATCGCTCATCTGGGTTGGGAATAAGAGGAAGAAACCGGCAATGACAATGGCATAGTACATTGTTTTTAATGCCATCAGCGGGCTGATGGATAGCAGCAGTTTCTTATCCAGTCTCAGGTTATAACCAAGGATGAATAATATCATCGAAACAATCGGAGTTGTGACCTGTGACATGGTATTTGTAAGCAATGTGCCTATGGCAGAAGCTTCGAGCATGGCATAGATACCGGTGAGGTTTAGTGCTAGGCCTGCAATGACCGCAAGGACAAAGGAATTGGTGAAGATGGTCTTCAGCAGCTGTTTACCGGATGTGCCTGAGGCAGTCTGCTTTGCGACAAGGATCGGAAAGACGACAAAGCACATCAATGAGCAGGCAATATCGAAGATGACCGTATTGCTCGATTCCCCAACAATGGAAAGATAGAGGGGGAGTGCTACATTTCCACCTTCCATGACCGAGATGAGGTATGGAGAAAAGTCTCCATATTTCTTACCGGTAAATCCGGATAATAGCTTTCCAAGCAGGAAGGCGATGGTCATGGCGATAAATGCATAGACGATGAGTCCGATATGAGAAGCATTAAAAGAGGCGGTTGCCATCAGGTTGAAGATCAGAAAAGGGAATAGGATCTTGAAGATGATGGCATTTGCGCCTTCTTTTTGTTCTGGTGTAATCCAGCCTTTGATTCTTGCTATAAATCCCAGTGCCAGCATAAAGAACACCGGGAATAGTGTGTTGAGTGCATCCATAGTTATTTCTCCTTCGCGCACATATTGTATAGGAAGAAGTGGAATACACAACAAAGTACTTGTTAAATGTGCACCGATTTGGCAGAAATGTTATGCAGGAACTCTGCATCGTGTTCGACGAGAAGGATGGACGCATGGGAGCGGCAGATCATTTCTTCAATCTGTTCACGGGCATCGATATCGAGGTAGTTGAGCGGTTCATCCCATACATAGAGATGGGCATGTTCGCACAGACTTGCGGCTAGCAATACCTTTTTCTTTTGCCCAAGGGAGTAGGTTTCCATGTTCTTTTCAAACATATACCGTTCAAAACCTAATTTCCTCAGCAATGTGCGGAACATGGTCGGGTCGATGTCCCTTTCCTTTTCAATGGAGGATAGTGGTCCTTTGAGAAAGGTGGAGTCCTGAGGAACATAGGAGAGGATGAGGTTTGTGGCTGTTTCGATGGTACCGGTATAGGAGATGTTGTGTCCGACAAGGCATTTCAAAAGGCTGCTTTTGCCGGAACCGTTCCTGCCACAGATGGCCGTGATTTCTCCCTGTAAGACATGGAAGGAAACCGCATC
The DNA here is from genome assembly GCA_905201565.1 of uncultured Erysipelotrichaceae bacterium. GTDB lineage: Bacteria > Bacillota_I > Bacilli_A > Erysipelotrichales > Erysipelotrichaceae > Bulleidia. The sequence continues at coordinate 28,056 of CAJKOS010000002.1, read as the reverse complement.
GGTTACAGTTTTTGTATCATAGGCAATCGACACATTTTCAAAGCGGACAAGTTCTTTCTTGTGGTGGTCGATAGAAGGGATGGACAGACGTTCTGTTTCTTCAAAGTCTTTGAGGAGGCTGGACTTTTCGACAATGGCTTTGTCATAGCGGGCTTCAATGGATTTGGCCCGTTTCATCATCGAAGCGGACTTATGACCGATAAAGCCGCGGTCTACCGGACCATTGCCAAACTTTTTCTTTTCGGTTTTATCCGACCATACCTTGGAACGTTCTGCTGCCTTGTTCAATCTGCGGATATCTTTTTTCAACTGTTCATTGCGGGAAAGTTCAAACATTTCCTGCCTTTCAAAGTTTTCCTTCCATGTGGCATAGTTGCCAGCAGTGACGGTTATTGTTGAACGGTTGATGGACATGATGTGGTCAGTGCAGGCATTGAGCAGCGCACGATCGTGGGAAACAAGGATGAATCCCTTTTTACGGTTGAGGTATTGGGCAAGCTGTTTGCGGGCTTCGATGTCAAGGTGGTTTGTCGGTTCATCGATGAGCTGAAATTGTCCATCGTTGAGAAAGTGTGCCGCAAGCAGCACCCTTGTCTTTTCGCCTTCGGAAAGGGTGGAAAACGGTCTGTACAACACTTCCGCATCCATGTGCATCAATGAGAGTTCCCGGATGAACTCCCAGTCTTCAGCAGGTGCTATGTTACTTAATATATCAAGTGTCATCAGTGAAGGATTTTCTATGTTGTCTGGAAAGTAGTTGAATTCAACGGAAGAAAGGATGGTTCCTTCATATGGATAGTTGTTTTGTAAAAGGTTCAGCAGGGTTGTCTTGCCGCGGCCGTTTCTGCCGATCAGTCCGGTTTTCCAATCGGTATCGAGCAGGACGTTGCAGTGGTCAAATACGGGATCGGCACCACCGTCCCATGTATAAGAAAGGTCTTTGATCTGGATCATGGACATTGTGTATCACCTCCTTCATTGCACAAAAAAAGCCGGCAGATAGTTTTCTGCGGCATAGTTGAAGCATGAAAACGAATTCTGCATATGGCAGAGAATCTGCCTGATCCAATTGTTTCAGCAGAATACAGTCTTCATGTTCTCACCTCTTTCTGCATGCAGAATAGCATGAATTGTTATTTCTGACAACACTATCAGTTTTCGTTCACATCAGATGGAAAGATCAATGGTATAATGACAAATGCATTTATGGAGAAACAGATGAAATTGAAGAAATGGTTAACAGCTGTATCCGCAATGGCAATCCTTGCCTGTGCAATGCCGGTAAAGGTGCAGGCAGATGAGGATTTCAGCGATACAACATATTGGACAGAACGTTGTACGAATATCAGTAATCTCAGAGGAAGTGACAAGCAGAACTGTGAGATCTTCCTGCAGAAGATGGCTGAGCAGTCCGATACACTCAGCGCACAGCTGAATGAAATCGATTCACAGCGCAGTGAAATTGCCGCAAACATCGAAGAATATGAAACAAAGATTGAGGAATACCAGAACCAGATTGATGATCTGAGAGTGCAGATCGATGATCTGCAGGGGGAGATTGATACCCTGCAGGAAAATATCGAGGAAAAGCAGGCAGAGGCGGATGACCTTGAGACAAAGGTCATGAACCAGATTGAAAATTCCCAGCCGACGATGCGCCTTTCCAAAGTCATTGATGTATTGATGGGTGCCAAGACATTTACGGAACTGATTCAGATCATCAATGGTCTCAGCGATATGACAGAGTACAATGACCGCACGATGGACAACCTTGTGGCGGTGATGCAGGAACTCAAAGATACCCAGAAACAGCTGGATGACAAGCAGACAGAACTGGAAAGCACCCAGGAAGAAGCACTTGTCAACCAGTATCAGGCACAGGTGATTCAGGATGAATACGAGGCGCAGAAAGCAGAGCTCGATACGCAGTATTCTGAGCTGCAATTGAGTTCTGAGGCTCTTGCGATGGCTTCAGATGCAGTTGTACAGGCGCAACAGGAAGCGGCAGCCCAGGCAGCAGCAGAAGCAGCGGCTGCTGCCCAACAGCAACAGCAACAACAGCAGCAACAGCAGCAACAGCAGCAATCCGGTGGTGGCACAACAACACCTTCTGTTGACTACAGTGCCAATGCGTCAGCTGACCAGCTTGCCTTAGGTGCACAGATTGTCAACTATGGCATGCAGTTTGTCGGTTGTGCCTATGTATGGGGTGGTACTACACCTGCCGGTTTTGACTGTTCTGGTCTGACCCAGTATGTCTACCGCCACTTTGGTATTTACATCGGCAGAACTTCCTATGTACAGGAAACAGCTGGAGTCCTTGTTTCCCTGTCCCAGGCAATTCCGGGTGATCTCATCACCTGGACAGGACACGCCGGTATTTACATCGGCAACAACATGGTGCTCAATGCTATGGACCCAAGCCTGGGTGTGCGTACATGTCCACTTTCCTGGATTACAAACGGGAATATGAAAATCCACAGAATATTCTAAAGAGAGGCGGGAAACCGTTTTTCTTTTCGACAATATTATCCTTCTGTTATTTTGAAATACAAAGTAATTGAGTATAATGAAGAAAAAGTAACGGGAGTGTTAAAGCCATGAAAACTGCGATTGTTACAGATACAAACAGCGGGATGAGTGCTGCTGAAGGCAGAGGCAGGGGTATCTTTATTCTGCCGATGCCGGTTATTATTGACGCAAAGACATATAAAGAAGGTGTGGATATCACAAACCAGGAAGTGTTTGAAGCGATGCAGGAAGATCGTGATATTTCCACATCACAGCCAGATTTGTTGAGCCTCGAGAATATATGGAAGGAAGCCTTTGCGGCAGGGTATGATGAGATTGTCCATATTCCGATGTCCAGCGGTCTTTCCGGTTCCTGTGCGATGGCACAACAGATGGCGATGAAATATGAGGGAAAGGTGCAGGTTGTGGACAACCACCGCATTTCTTTGACGATGTATGAATCTGTGCTGGATGCCAAAGCTATGGCAGATGCGGGAAAGAGCGCAAAGGAAATCCGTGAGACACTGGAAGAACATGGTCTTGAGGCAACGATTTATCTGATTGTGGATACGATGAAGTATCTGGAAAAGGGTGGTCGTATCACCCATGGTGCTGCGGTGATGGGTTCCCTTTTCAAAATCAAGCCGGTTCTGACCATCCAGGGTGAAAAGATTGATGCGGTTGCCAAGGCAAGAGGCATTGTGTCCGCAAAGAAAAAGTTTTTTGAATTCCTGAAGAAGGATTATGAAGAACGGTTTGCGCAATATCCAAAGGAACAGATCATCATCGGCTGTGCTTCTACATTCACCGATCAGGCACAGATTGATGAGATCTCTGCAGAGATTTCCAATCTGTTCCCGGATATGACATTTGTTTACCATCAATTGCCAAGCAGTGTGGTATGCCACACCGGACCTGGCACATTTGGTGGTGCGATTGTGAGAAAATTGCATTAATTCTCAATATTCAAGATAGATGCGTGCAGTCAGTGGAGGAAGGATGATGTGGACCTTTCCGTTTATACTGCGCGTATTTTCTTTTGTGTTTGTACCGCCATATTTGGTGTCGCTGCTGTCCATCAGCAATTTGATTCCGGCAGTGGATGACCAGAAGTAGCTGTGTGGTTTATCGGAACAGTTCATGATGAAAACCGTAGTTTCGTGAGAGGAGAAGCGGCGGAAGGCATAGATGCAGTCTTTGGCATTATCGGCAGTGACCCATTGGAAACCATCTTCACGATAGTCACGTTCATAGAGGGAACTGGATGTGAGGTAGAGGTGGTGCAGGTCTTTGCGGAAGTGCAGGAAGGCATCGTGAATTGGATAGGAGAGAAGGTTGAAATCCTGGGAGCGCTTTTCATCCCATTCCCGCATCATCGCAAATTCATTGCCCATGAAGTCGAGTTTCTTTCCCGGTAATGCATACATGTACATATACAGCATACGCGCCTGTTGAAAGCGTGTTTCATAGTCTCCATACATCTTTTCGATGATGGTTTTCTTGCCATGGACATTTTCGTCATGGGAAAGGGGAAGAATGTACTTCTCGTTTTGTGCATAGGCTGAACGGAATGTGAGGGTGTGATAGTTCTTTGTGCGCTCAGCAAATGGCAAGGAAAAGTAACGGAGGGTGTCGTTCATCCAGCCAAGGTCCCATTTGTAATCAAAGGCAAGACCATCTGTACTTGTGACACCAGGATAGGCACTGGAGTCTTCCGCTATCAGAATGACATCGGGATGTCTTATGTGTAAGCCTTCATTCATCTTTTTGGCAAAGTCGATGGCATTGGTGTTGACGCCACGGCTTTCATTGCCCTGCCAATAGATGAGGTTGCCCACCGCATCAAAGCGGATGCCGTCAAAGTGATAGGCTTCAAGCAGGAAATCTACTGCGGATTGCAGGTAGCAGCGTACTTCCGGGCGGGAGTGCATGAAGTTGCACGAACCCCATTCGCTGTTCTGTACGGCAGAGTTTGGGTATTCATAGAGTGGTGTACCATCAAAATTGGCAAGACCATCATAGTTGATGGCAAAGTGCACGGTGATGAAATCCAGGATGACAGCAATGTTATTTCTGTGGCACATATCCACAAAGTATCGTAAGTCATCTGGTTCTCCATATCGGGATGTGATGGCATAGAAGCCTGTTGCCTGATAGCCCCAGGATGCATCATCGGGATATTCGCTGAGCGGCATGATTTCCACTGCGTTATAGCCATTGTCCAAAAGATACGGGATCAGTTGATCTGCCACTTCCCGATAGTTGTACCATCCGGTAGGATTATCTTCTTCTTTCTTCTTCCAGGAGCCCATGTGCATTTCATAGATGTTGAGCGGTTTGTCAATGTTCTTCTTCCGCTTCTTCATCCATGTTTCATCATAGAACTGGTAGCGGTGCATGTTATAGATGCGGCTTGCTGTGCCAGGGCGCAGCTCATTGTAGAAAGCAAAGGGGTCACAATGGTCGACAACCTTTCCATCTGCCCCGGTAATCCTGTATTTGTACATCTGCAGATGCCCAGCATTTGTGACATGCAGGGTATAGAACCTGCCATCGCCAGTGCGTTCCATAGCCTCTGGCTGCCAGTGATTGAACTCGCCGATTAAAGATACAGATTTGGCGGCAGGGGCATAGACGGTGAAGGTTGTGCCACTTTCATCAATATGAGCACCCATGTCCTTCCATAGGTCAAAAGCAGTGCCTGCATAAAAGTTATAGTAATCCATAATGTCCTCCTTATCCGACAACAGTTGGATTTTTTGTCCGTTTACACTATAATCTACTGGGAGGAGATTCCAATGGACATCCGCTGACAGGCGTCTATAATCCGACGGGTGTTGGAAAATGATGGTATGGTACAGGAAAAGAAAATGCCGAAGTGCAGAAAAAGACTGATCAATGCATTTATCGAATTGCGCAGCAAAAAACCGCTGGAAAAGATATCGGTGGTTGAGCTTGTTGCCAAAGCTGATGTGAACAAATCGACATTCTATGCATATTTCCATGATGTATATGACCTTTCTGAACAGTTGCAGCAGGAACTGATTGACAGGATTGCCGAAACGCTGCCAAATCCCGAGAATGTCATTCTCAATACAGCACAGTATACAAAGGATGTACTGCTTGCCTATGAAGCAAACAAACAGCAGATTGCAATTCTCTTTTCGGGAAGCCAGAGCTGGCGGTTACCGATGCTTGTGCGCAACAAGACGATGGAAATCGTCCATGAACATATCACGGACAGCGGCATTGATGAAGAAAAGCTCAGCATGATTGTCAATTACAAGATCTATGGTGCATATTATGCCTATGCTTCTGACAGCAAGATGGAGATTATGGATAAAATAGCATATATTGCCCATCTTACTGGTGGGGAAGATGGAGATTATGCTGAATTTTATAAAGGAAAGTGCTAACATGTTCGTGTTAAAGACGGAGGAATGAGAAGATGAAAGAATATTCACCAGTCAAAGAAGGAAAAGTACGTGAGATTTACGATACAGGCGATGGCCTGGTCATGGTCGCAACAGACCGTATTTCCGCATTTGATGTCATTTTGAAAAACAAGATTACCGGCAAGGGCAAAGTGCTGACACAGATGTCCCGCTTCTGGTTTGATTACACAAGTGATATTGTAAAAAACCATATGATTTCAACAGATGTGAATGATATGCCGGAGTTCTTCCGTCAGGATGAGTTTGACGGAAATTCCATGCTCTGCAAGAAGCTGACCATGATTCCGGTGGAATGCATTGTCAGAGGCTACATCACAGGCAGTGGCTGGGCTTCCTACCAGAAGAATGGCACTGTTTGTGGCATTCAGCTTCCCGAAGGTCTTTCTGAGAGTGAGAAACTCCCTGAACCGATTTATACACCAAGTACAAAGGCTGAAATCGGTGACCATGATGAAAATATTTCCTATGAACAGTCCATCGATGTGCTTGAAAAGGCATTCCCTGGTCATGGTGAAGAATATGCATCAAAGATCCGCGACTACACAATTGCCCTCTATAAGAAGTGTGCAGAATATGCTTTGACAAAGGGTATCATCATTGCGGACACAAAGTTTGAATTCGGTCTTGATGAAAATGGTGAGATTGTCCTTGGTGATGAGATGTTAACACCGGATTCTTCCCGTTTCTGGCCGCTTGATGGCTATGAGAAAGGTCATGGGCAGCCTTCTTATGACAAGCAGTTTGTCCGTGACTGGCTCAAGGCTAATCCGGAAAGTGACTACAACCTGCCGCAGGATGTCATCGATAAGACTATTGCTAAATACGAAGAGGCATATGAAAAACTGACTGGCACAAAGCTGAATTGATAGAAACCGCAAAATATTGCGGTTTTTTCTTGACTATCCAGTGACTAGACAGCTTATAACAATGGTGAAAGAAGAAGGTGACATTATGGAAAAGTCAACAAAAGACATAGAAAATGCATTTGGGATTAACCGCAAAACTTTGTTTTTCTATGAGGAAGAAGGTCTGCTTCACCCACAGAGAAAAGAGAATGGCTACCGGGTATATCATGATGATGATATTGAGCGGCTGAAAATGATTTTGTTATTAAGGGGAATGGATGTATCACTGGATGATGTGAAAAAATATTTGAACAAAGAAATCACGGTCCAGGAAATTCTCCGGAAACAAAGTGAAAAACTGCATGCGAAAAAGGAAGAATATGCAAAGAAGGAACAGGAAGCACTCTATCTCAAAGACAGAGAAATGCCACTATTGGATTATGGAGAGCTTCTTGATGTGAAACAGGCAAGAGGAAGAAGAATTGCCTTATGTCAGAGGAAACACAAGAAAGAATATAGCAAAGCATTGCGGAATGCTCTCATCTTCTCTGTATTGATTCTTTCGGTGATTATTATTGGGTATAATTCCGCAACCGTAATCAGCACATTGCCACTGCACCTGTACCTCATCCCGGTGTTCCTGTTTGTCATTGTCTATTTTCTAAATGTAATTCACCAGGAATCTTATCTGGAATTTACGGACAAGGGTATCTACTATTACCAGAGTGGCAGAACAAAAGATGACCTGCGCCATTTCCTGGCAACTCTGAAGGGAAATGAAGAAGAAGGTGTATGTTTTGCGTCGTATGAGAACGTCAATACGATTCACATACAAACCCGCCGTGAATATGTCAAGTATTGGCATGTTGGACTCCCAGAAGAAATATACACCTACAGCATTACTTTTGAGTTGAATGGAGGAAGAAAGTTTGTTCTCAACAATCCATACACCATGGAAAAAGACCAGGGACTATTTGCCTTTGTACTTCTTTCCAAAGTGAAAAACATAGATGACCCACATGGTGCGCTTGAGGCTATGGCAAACGGTCAATCATTAACAGCACATATGAAAATGCAGAACGCGTAAAACAAAACAAGGAAGCAGATCAGCTTCCTTGTTTTCGGATGATGGTTCACGCTTCATCCAGCCATTTACGGATTTTTTCAACAGATTCATTGACAATATCAGAAATCTCCTGAATTGGCATATGACGTTTGAATAATTGGAAAACGACGGAACGGTTTGCGTTTTCTTCACCTCTTACTTCTCCAATCTGCTGATTCTTGAGGGCTATGCTTCTGCCAAGTGTAGACATTTTGATCACTCCTTTACCGAAATTGCATGGTAATGCAGTGTAGCAGGTGTTTGGGCATTATGCCTTTGTTACAAGACCTGCTTCTTCAAGCCATTTGCGGACTGTTTCAACAGTTACATCAACAGCAATGGCAATCTCTTCGATTGGTCTGCCTAATTGAAAGAGTCTGCTGGTAGTGTCACGGTTTGCTTTCTCTTCACCAATGGGAATACCTAATTCTTTCCCGATGTCTTTTCCGATCTGCTGATTCTTGAGAGCTATGCTTCTGCCAAGTGTACACATTATTATCACTCCTTTCTTTGCTGCAAATGAACGTATGTGAAACTCTTCTTCCAGTATCTTTATCTTTTCATCTATAGACATTGTATCACTCAGTATTGTCCCACTCAACCGGATGAGTGAACCTTTTGGGGCAGTGCGAGGATCATGGATGTAGATGTAGGAAACCTGGATGCAGTTGTTCAGTACATGATCAATTTCACGATTGGTATGGGACTTTGTGTCATCGCGGATAAACCACAGGGAATAGACTTTCTGTATCTGATCGTAGTCATCATCGGTGAATACCACCCCTTTCTGTTCATCGATCATACGGGCACTGTAGTATGTGCTTCTTGCATCAAGGTACCAGCCGTTGAGGAGTTCCCCCTGGATTTCGATGTCTACACGGATGGTGATACCTTCCTTGTTTGTGACGTGGAAGCGGATGTCATAGAAGATTTTGCCGGCACCAGGATCAGTGCTTTCGCTGTTGTCTTTTTCAAGCAATCCTTGTGCATTGACAAAGGTACCATCCTTTTCCTTTGAGACTTCTACCTGTACACCACTGAGACGGTTTGTGATTTCAGCGATGGTGTGGTATCGGAATTCATCTGTCTTGCGCTTGAGAATATGGGCAAGGACGACTTTGATGGAAAACAGATTTTTGGCATAGGAATCATGCCAGGATTCATGTCCAAAGACAGTCATTGCCTGATGTAAGTTGTCATAAGAAGTCATATAGGTTCTCCTTTCACTTGTTTTGTTGTCAGTAAAATGAGAATTCCTCACGTGAAAGAGAAGAAATGTACGCCAGAATGATCTTTTTGTTTGTTTTGTATGAAACTCTTTTCATAGTCTTAAGGGATTGGTTCATGTTTATGCAGTAGAATAGATGCAGGAGGAATGCTATGAATTTGGTTTTGGAAGATGTGGTCAAGGCTTATGGAAAGAAGTCTGTTTTAGACCATGCGTCATATACATTTGAAGAAGGAAAGATTTATGCATTGCTTGGCAGAAATGGTGCAGGCAAGACAACCTTGTTCAACTGTATCAATGAGGATACAGACTATGAGGGAAAGGTTGTCTTGGATAATGGGGAAAAGATAATGCCGGATGATATCGGGTATGTGCTTTCTGAACCTGTTGTGCCTGATTTTCTGACAGGCAGGGAGTTTTTGAAGTTCTTTCTTGAAGTACATGGACATGATGGTGCTGAAAGGAAAGCAGATGAGATTCTATCAGCTATCGGACTTGAGATGGATGATGCCAACCGGTTGATGAAGGAATATTCCCATGGCATGAAGAATAAGATTCAGATGGCGGTGATCTTTGCGATGAAGCCAAAGATTCTTTTGCTGGATGAACCTTTGACGTCTTTGGATGTTGTAGCTTCTGAGGAGATGAAGGACATGCTTAAAGGGATGAAAGAGGGCAGGATTATTCTTCTTTCTACCCATATCCTGGATCTTGCGGAAGATTTGTGTGATGAGATTGTGCTTTTGAAGGATGGAAAGCTGAGTGCTGCGGGAAGTACGGATGATGAAGCAATCCGTGAAAAGATTCTTTCAGCTCTTATGGAGAATTGATATGTTCCGGACGTTGAAATATATGTTTCTGATCCGCTTTGCATCGATGAGAAACCGTATCATCTACTGGTGTATGCACTTTCCTCTCATTGGAAAACATATTCCGGTTTCTTTCTATTCCATGAAGCTGATCAGATGGATTGTGAACTTTATCGGTTTTGTTCTTACCGTGCTTTCTGCACTTTTGATGAAGGTGTTGTTTCTTGCACTGCTAGTTTTTGTGTCTGGGTTATATGATGGCAGGCATGGTGTTGTTTTTCTTGAGATTGTTTCCCTGGTTACCATTGTTGGTGCTTTTATGAATACATCAGTATTCTATGGAGACAGGGATAAATATGAACTGTTATATCTGTTCCATATGGATGGCAAGGCTGTCGCAAGGGCATTGCTTGTTGAGGACAGGTTGTCCTATGCCATTGGGTATGGTCTTGTTTCTGTGTTTCTTGCAATAAGTGGGTTTATCAGTATTGTTGAGGCAGTGATGGTTACTGTTGGTACGGTTGCGATACGGTGTGGAGTGGATGCTTTGATGACAGTGCTTTATGAAAAGGAAATCCGCAAGACATTCAAGGCACCGGATATGGCTTACATTATCAAAGGGCTTATCTGTATTTATCCTGCCGGTATTTGTTGTGAGTTCATGGATTGCCTGGGTGGTCTATGGTGTGGCACTGGTGGTCTTTGTGCCTTCGATGTTGCGGCTGGTTCATTTTGATGGCTGGAACAGATTGTTAAAACAGATTTGTTCAGGTTTTGCAAGCAGCCTTGTACAGGTATCACAATTTGGTATCACTTCCCAGCAGGAAAAGATTTCCAATGAAGATAACTATGTTTCTTCTCTCCATGGTCTTGCTTATCTCAATGACCTCTTTGTACACCGTCATAAGAAGCTGTTATATGGTCTGAGTACTAAGATTGCGATTGGTATTGCCATCTTGTTTGCAGGATTGATCGCTACGGTGTTGTTTTTTCCCGGATTGGGTGAAAGCTTCCGTACATTTCCAGATGAACTTGCGGGTACGATGGTGTTTATTGTCTATGCCATCAATTCAGGTACAGCGGTGAACAGTGTGCTGTTTGTCAATTGTGACAGATCGTTATTGACCTATTCGTTCTTCAAGCGGAGTGATCAGATTCTTGGGTTGTTCCGGTTGCGTTTAAAAACGATGATCCGCATTAACCTTTTGCCTTCTCTAACCATGGCAATTGGGTTTGTGCTGCTTGCACTTGTTTCAGGGGGAAACCTTGTTTCTGGATTGCTGCTTGGGGTGATGGTTGTTACGCTTTCGGTATTCTTTTCGGTGCACTACCTGACGCTTTACTATCTGATTCAGCCATTTAACAATGCCGGTAAGATTGTTAAACCGCTGTACAATATTGTGGTAGTGGTGACATATGTTGTCGCTTATGAGCTGATTGGTGTAGAGGTACCGCTCATCGTCTTTTCGCTAGGTGTAATCCTTGCCTGTGTGCTGTATTCATTTGTGGCAACGCTGCTTGTGCTGAAGTGTTCTGCAAAGCGGTTCAGGATACGGTGATTGTCTGATATTTCTCTTTTTGACTGTTCTGTTTTGGAAAAAGGTTTAGAATGAATGCATTGTCGAAGGGGGAAAGTATTATGCAACGCATGTTTTCCAACCGACAGCTTGTTCGTCTGATCGTTCCACTTCTTGTAGAACAATTGCTCGTAATGCTTGTCGGTATGGCGGATACCATCATGGTTTCCAGTGCCGGAGAAGCAGCTATTTCCGGTGTTTCAATTGTCAATGATGTCAATAACCTCATGATCAATCTGCTATCTGCTCTGGCAGGTGGTGGTGCGGTCATCGTTTCCCAGTATCTTGGTTTTGGGGACAGGGAGAATGTCAAACGGTCTGCCAGCCAGCTGGTTATGATTTCATTTCTGATTTCTACGGGACTTGGTCTGATCTGTTTTGCTTTGCACAGGCAGATTCTGATGTTGTTATACGGGTCAGTAGAAGCAGATGTTATGGCTTCTGCGAGAATCTATTTCTGGATTACGGCACTTTCCTTCCCGTTCCTTGGTGTCTACAACAGTTCTGCTGCCTTGTTCCGTTCCATGAATGAGACAAAGGCAACGATGTATGTGTCCATATTGATGAATAGTATCAATATTGTCGGTAATGCCATCTGTGTCTATGGTCTTCATATGGGAGCAGCCGGTGTTGCCTGGCCAACGCTTGTGTCGCGTGTTGTTGCGGCAATTGTGATGACAAAGATGGCTTTCCATCCTGAGAATGCCATTTCGATTTCCTGGAAGGAAATCATGCAGTGGAACAAGAACCTTCTCGGTAAGATTCTTTCTATCGCTCTTCCAAATGGTATTGAAAATGGTCTCTTCCAGCTTGGCAAGGTCATCGTTTCGGTATTTGTCGCAACCTATGGAACTTCCCAGATTGCCGCAAATGGTACAACGAACAGTTTGTGCATTCTCTGTTATACAACGGAGATGGCAATGCAGTTAGCGGTGGTGACAGTTGTTGGCCAGTGTGTTGGTGCCAATGACTATGCCCAGGCAAAGTACTACATCAAAAAGATGTTATGGATGTCGGAAGTGATGGCAATCGTCAACAATGTGATTCTCTTCCTTGTCATGCCTTATGCATTGCAGCTCTATACACTGAGTGCGGAAACAATGGGTATTGCAATGACGATCATGACCATGGAATGTGCAGCAGTAGCTTTCTTCCATGCGCCATCGTTTGTGCTTCCGTGTTGTCTTCGTGCAGCAGGCGATGCGAAGTATACGATGTATGTCGGTGTCGCTTCGATGTTCCTTGCAAGAGTATTGCTTGCCTACCTGCTTGGTACGGTGATGGGCATGGGTGTTGTCGGTACGCGTATTGGTATGTATGTGGACTGGATTGTGCGCATCGTTTTCTTTGCATGGCGGTATTTTTCCGGGAAGTGGCAGAACTTCCGGGTTGTTACCGCAGCGGAGTGAAAGGACTGAGAAGTCCTTTTTTTCTGTTGGTGGTATAATGCTTTGCGGGAGGGTTTATGTTAAGTAAAGAACAGTTGGAAAAATATCTTTCCTTGTGCATGAGTTCAGCAGCGGATTTTGCTGAGATTTATGAAGAAAAGGAAAACAAAGAAACAATTTCCATGCTTGATGGCAAAGTGGATGACATTAACCGTACAACACTCAGCGGTATTGGTATCCGCCTCTATAAGGGCACACAGTCTGTCTATGCCTATGGAAATGATTTGAGCGATTCCGCAATTCTTTCTCTGATTGACAAATTGCGCCATGCCATTGGTGAAGAAGACAAGGTTGTGGATGTAAAGCTTGAACGCGTTACGTATGAAAACAGACATCCAGTAAAGATTGATTTTGAAAAGGTGCCTCTTGCGGAAAAGAGTGCACTTTTGAAGCGGGGACTGGATGCCGCAATGGCAGTAGACAAAAGAATTGTCAAGACTTCCGGTTTTATGCTCAATGTGAAGCAGGAAGTTGCCATCAGTACATCAGAAGGCAGATGGATTGGTGATACCCGTGTGCGCACAAGAATGAATGTCGAAGCATTCAGCCAGGAAGGTGATAACTTCCAGAGTGGTGCAGACAGACCTGGTGCTGGTATGGGTCTTGAGTTTTATGAGACAACAACACCGGAGTCCATCGGACAGGAAGCTGCCCGGGTAGCACTGGTGATGCTGGAGGCAAAACCATGTCCATCTGGTAAGATGCCGGTCATTATTGATAATGGTTTTGGTGGTGTTATCTTCCATGAGGCTTGTGGTCATGCTTTGGAGGCTACTTCTGTTGCCAGGGATTCCAGTGTCTTTGCTGGAAAGCTTGGTGAGATGATTGCGTCTCCTTGTGTGAGTGCTGTGGATGATGGAACGATTCCAAATGCATGGGGTTCTGAGAACATCGATGATGAGGGTAACTTCCAACAGAAACGTCTGCTCATTGAAAATGGTGTGTTGAAGACCTATATGATTGACAGACTAAATGCAAGAAGAATGGGTATGGAACCCACTGGCAGCGGAAGACGTGAATCTTACCGCTATGAACCTACTTCCCGTATGTCCAATACCTTCATTCTGCCAGGTAATGACAAGTTTGAAGACATGGTCAAGGGTATAAAGAAAGGTCTTTATGCAAAGAAGATGGGTGGCGGCAGTGTCAACCCACAGACAGGTGATTTCAATTTTGCGGTCAATGAGGGATATCTCATTGAAGATGGAAAGATTACCACACCTGTCAAAGGTGCTTCACTGATTGGCAATGGTCGTGACATTCTGAAGAACATTGACATGGTTTCTGATAATCTTGCAAGGTCTCAGGGCATGTGTGGTTCTGAGAGTGGTTCCATTCCGACGGATGTTGGTCAGCCGGCAATCCGCGTAACTTCAATTACGGTAGGAGGTACTGCAAATGAATAAACAGGCATGGATGGACTATGCTAAGAAAGAGGGCTTTACTGCTTTTGAAATCTACCAGTCTTCTTCCAAGTCCACAGAAATGACATGGTACAGAGGGAAAATGGATACCTTTGTGACAAGTGATGTGACAGGTACTGCCCTGCGTGGTGTTTACAATGAGAGAATGGTGAATTTGGCAACAGAAAGTCCGGATGATAGTGCGATGGAAGAAACCATTGCCAACATGAAGGAACAGGCAATGGCTGTTACAAGTGAGGATGAAGCAATCATCCGTAACCCGATGGATGTGACAGTCACCCCGGCTAACAAAGCATTCAAAAAGCCAACCGAACAGCAGGTAAAGGAACTGCTTTCAACTCTGGAACAGAAGATTCTTGCCTATGATAAGAGAATTATCATGGTGAACAGACTTGCTTTTGAAGAAGAGACTTCTACACGTTCCATCGTCAATACAAATGGTGTGAATCTTTCTTCTGAAACAACTGCACAGATGGTTGTGGCAGAAATAGCGGCTGCGGAAGGTAATGTCATCAAAAATGATTACAGCATTGATCTTGTAGAAGACGTTACTACATATGATCATGATGCATGGGTCAAAAAGATCTGTGACAATGTGCTTGCCAAACTCGATGGTGTAAGCATGTCCAGTGGTACATACAAGACAATCTTTGAAAAAGATGCGATGACTTCTCTTTTCACAGCCTTCTCCGGTATGTTCTCTGGTGAAACGATTTCCAAGGGTATTTCCCCATTGAAAGATTCTGTTGGAAAGAAAGTATTCTCTGACAAGATCAGTATTGTGGATGATCCACAATCCAAAGATGCATTATCGGCAGTGGACTTCGATGATGAAGGCTGCGCATGCACAAAGAAAGATGTAGTCAGGGATGGTGTGTTCACCACAGTTCTCCATAATTCAAGAACTGCCGCAAAGATGCATACTGAAAGTACAGGTAATGGCTTCAAGGGAGGCTATGCTTCTACAGTAGGTGTCAGTATGATGAATTGCTGCATCGTGCCTGGCACAAAGTCATTAGAAGACATGTGCAAAGACATGGGTGAAGGCCTGGTGATTACAGAGCTTGAAGGTCTTCATGCTGGTCTGAATACTGTTACTGGTGACTTCTCTTTGCAATGTGCAGGGTATTATGTCAAAGATGGCAAACGTGACCACAGCATTGCCCTGATCACAGTTGCTGGTAACTTCCTTGATATGTTGAATCATGTTGTAGAAGTAGGTAACGACATTGACTGGAAGTATAAGAGAATTGTGACACCTAGCATTGCCTTTGAAGGTTGTGCAATTTCTGGCGAATAATCTTACATATTCTTTACAACCAATTGCCCACATGGTACTATGTGTGAGCATTGCGAGTGTAGTTCAATGGTAGAACGCCACCTTGCCAAGGTGGACACGGCAGTTCGATTCTGCTCACTCGCTCCATACTAAAAGCTTACAGACAACTGCCTGTAAGCTTTTTTTCAGCCTTCTTTATGAAACAGCAGGATTGCCTTGGCGGCACCATTGATGGACATGGTAACAAGTTTCCATCCTTCCTTTTCCATTTCATTAGCCTTCTGTTCTGCCTTTTCTGCCATGTCGTTTGCACGAGGGGAATACGTAATAATTTCTGCTTTGTACATAAAGACCTCCGTTCTTTGTACTTTCAGTGTAGGGGATGAATGCTAATGGGAGATGAAATACGGGTTAAATACAGGAATAATGTCGTTTTTTCTTCACAAATTGATGATTACTATACTATAGTAAAGGGGCTAAGAGGGATTATTATGAGTACAGAGAATGTCACACAATTTTTGGAATTGTTGAGAGCAATTGAAGAAAACAAAATTTTATTGCCAGATTTCCAGAGATAATTTGTCTGGACAGATGTGGATAGTCAAAAGGCAATTGTTGCATCTGTTTTAGCTAAGTTGCCGATTGGCAGCATTCTTTTGCTTGAGGCAAATGCACAAGACTATGCTGCAAAGATAATTGGAACAAAGTTGAGTGTGGATAAATCCAAAGTTGCAGACAAAGTGGATTTTCTTCTCGATGGACAGCAGAGAATCACAACGCTTGCAAACGTATTTTCAAATGTAGTTCAGGATAATGCAGGTGAAGTAAGTAATTTGATTAATCAACAGGCTCTTAAAAGAAGATTCTTTTTGAAGGTGCCTAGATGGGAAGCGGATGAAACAATTGGTGACAGGATTTTTGGCGTAAGAAATTTAATGTTTCCTTTAGCCCAACCTGCTACTGACATTCCTAATTTTCTATCTTCTGATATTTTGGATTTTATTGAAGTTATATCATTTATGGCAAATGATAACAGGCCATATAATCCTAAGGTAAAACCAGGCAAAGATCTTGTTGATTATTGTGTCGGTAATGATGAAGAATTCTATTTGATACCGTTGTTCTTATTGACTGATTCTACAAATACAAATACAAATGGTAATAGGATTTATAACAGAATTCTCAAACATATATCAGATGACATCAGGGAAACAATACAGTATTACTATGCAGAGTTGACTGATGTAGAAAAAAAGAAAGAATTTGTTAAGCGATTTGCTGAAGGAACTGAAGATATAGATGATATTGATGCGTTAATTGAAGATGAAGATGGGCTTGGTGACATTATTCAAGAGCGGGCAGATAACTGGAGAAATAACTTATCAGCATATCTGATTGGCTGTTTGAATAACATGCCATTAAGCCAGGTGCGGGTTTCTGAAGATAAGAGAGATCGTGCAATTGATATCTATGAAAATATGAATCGTGGTGGTGTCAGCCTTAGCACATTTGATTTGATCATGGCTAAGGCAGCTACGGTTGCACCACAAATGAATTTCTGTGATCGTATTGTTGAAGAAATAAAAAAAGATAAGCAATATGATATGTCTCTTCTGGAAGTTGTTCCTGTCATTAAGTCAGAACTGAAAAAATACATTGAAAAGAATGAAAAATACAATGCTTCAGTTTTTTCTGAGGTATATAACCATGATGAAGCTTTATCTAAAGTCTACGTTGATGTTTTTCTTGATGTATTAAGCCTGCTTTGTAATGTGCCTGATTACAATATCGAAAACTACAAAGTAGATTTGATTAAGCGTCATGCCATTCTGAAACTTACTGCGAAAGAAATTGATGTAAACACAAATGCAGTTATAAATGCGATAGACAGAGCGTTCTTTTTCCTGAATACCAGATGTGGCATAAAGAGTATCAATGCGATTAACTATAATCTGATGGTTGTTATCATTGCTGTTATCTTCTCAAAAGATGAATGGTTTCATGATATAAGTGTTCAGAACAAAATGACTGCTTGGTATTGGGGATGCATATTTGGGGGAGAGTTTGATTCCGATCAAAATGAAGCTATGGTAAGAAACTTGAAAGGGTTGATAAATGTGTTTAATGGCAACGATTCTAATTTCTTTACCAACTTAAAATCCTCAATCTTTGAAAGAAAGTGGTTCTCAAATATGGAGTTCCTGCTGATGGATTCTGCAGCAGATAACAGGGTACCTAAAAAGATGATGAGATATCGCATCTGTCAATTCCTGCTTTCAATGACTTATCCGGAATTGATCAAAAATGATCATGAGCAGACAATAAGTGTTTTTTCGGAAGATGTTGATAACTTGGAAGCACATCATATTATACCGTTAGGATCAAATCTTCAAGCAACCTATAAGGATAGTACACAAACGTTAAGAAAAGATTCTACCTCTATTCTGAATTCTCCATTAAACTTTGTGTATATTACCAAGGATGATAATTTGAGTATTTCTAACAGAAAACTAGAAGATTATATTACTGCTCTGAATCCTGAAGCCATGAAAACGTGTTGCATACCTGAGTTTAAGATAGAGGATATGAAAGATCAACCTAGAGAAATTCTCGAACAACGTTTCAAGTATATTTCATCAGAAGTGAAAAAATTGTATAGCAGTCTTACAATGTGACTATAAACTCAGACAAATGGCAATGTGTCATTTGTCTGTTTTGTCTCTGGCTATGTTATAATGCAAATGCAATTTACATCCAACGATTGTAAATGCGGAGATCTTTCATATGATTAAATACATTTGTAAACACTGCGATGACTTAGAGTGTAATTCTAGCACATGTCCTGTATGTGGAGAACGTACAACACTAGTCAGTTCTGAAATATATTATTGTCCGGAGTGGAATGCTCCGGTTTTTGATGCTGACTTCTGCAAGAACAATAGTAAATGTATTAAGATCGGTACAGATGTAAGACCGGTATTTGCGGAAGAAAGACTTCTTCTGGAATGCTTTTTAGATAAACCTATGGAATTTGCTGGAAAGTCTGTGTGGCAGACAACAAGCAATACATATTGGATTGATGGAAAAAAACATAGGGTATCGTTAGCTGATTTTCATAAAAAGAATCCTGAAGACATTATTAAAATGATGCAGGATTTTAAGGAAGAGAATCAGAAATATGTTGATGCTGATTTTTCTAATGAACATATTGTGGCTTTTGCTGAGGCAAATAAAACACGATTGAATCAGATCACAGATGAAGCATGTGACTATATTCGTAAAATGGCATCACAATTTGATATGTCTGAAATATTTGTCTCTTTTAGTGGAGGTAAGGATTCTACAGTTACAAGTGATCTTGTGATGAAGGCAATGGAAACAGAATCAGTTCTTCATATCTATGGAGATACGACTCTGGAGTATCCCACTTCTGCAAAATATATCAAAGAATTTCGTAGAGAGCATCCGATGACTCCGGTAGTAGTTGCGAAGAACAGAGATCAGGATTTTAATGATCTTTGTGATGTTGTTGGACCGCCTAGCAGAGTGATGCGGTGGTGCTGTACAGTGTTTAAAACCGGTGCGATTAATAAGAAGATTGAAGATACATTTAAGGATAAAAAACGTATTTTGTCTTTTCAGGGGATTCGAAGATCTGAGTCTGCATCAAGAAGTAAGTACGATAGAGACTCGACAAGTTCGAAAATTGGAAAGCAGTTGGCTGCCTCTCCTATTATTGACTGGTTGGATTTTGATATATGGCTATATCTGTTGAGTAATCATATTGGTTTCAATGATGCTTACAGGCAGGGATTCACCCGTGTTGGATGTTGGTGTTGTCCTAACAATAGCACATGGTCAGAGTTGCTCTCTTCAATTTATATGCCGGAAATGTATCACAAATGGCATGATCAGCTGCTTAATTTTGCGGTGAAGACCGGGAAAGAAAATCCTGAGTCTTATGTAAATGATGGATGCTGGAAGGCAAGACAAGGTGGAAATGGATTGGAATACAGTAAGAACTCAGTTGTTTCCTGGAAGCCATGTGCATTTGAAGAAAATGCGTACAACTACACATTAACAAGACCGATTTCAGAAGACTTATATACTTTATTCAAGCCATTTGGCATTCTCAATTTTGAAATGGGCAATAAGAGATTGAATGAAGTGTATGTATTGAATCGTGCAGATGAAACACCTTTGCTGAAACTCACTGGAAGAATTGGGTCTAATAATCTGAGGGTGACAGTTGTTAATAAAATCGGTCAATTTAAGTCTTCTAAAAATGCAAAGAATGTTATCGATAATCAGATAACAAAATACCAGACTTGTATTGGTTGTGCTTATTGTCAGGCTGTGTGTAAGTTTAATGCATTGAAAGTAATTAATACGCAACCAGGAAATGTCAGTAACAGTACGATTCGCTACACGATTAACTCTGATCTATGTGTAGGATGCCTGGAGTGTGTGAAACACTTTGATAGTGGTTGTTATATGAAGAAGGTACTTCGCGTTAAAAAGGGATAGGGGATATGAGCAAATTAATTTTCAAGAGAAGTGAGTCATTCTATATCCGTGATGGATGGTTTGAAAAAGCAATCAACGTGATACATGAGAATGCACCAAATAGTATTTTTCATAAAAATGATGGGATTACTTATCTGGGGATTGGTTCCAATATGGTAAAGGGTCTGAAATACTGGCTGGGTGCTGCTGGTATTATCGAAGGTAAAGAATCTCAACTTACTGAGTTTGGAAATTTGCTATACAAGTATGATCAATACCTGGATAATACCTTTTCCTGGTTTTTGATTCATTACAATCTGGTAACTAACAAAGTGGAATGTCCTATTTTCCATGCGATGTTTACCCGTGATTTTCCTTCATTTGAAAAATCTGAAGCAGTGACTTCCCTTTATGACATATTTGAAGCAGAAGATGAAAAGGTAAATCGTAAATACATTGATGCTGATTTATCTACATTTACAAAAAGCTACGTAAATGAAGTGGTTATCGAAAATCCAGAAGATAACTATGCGTGTCCTTTAGCTGAATTGAAATTGTTCAAGAAAGAGAAAAACAAGTATTTCAAGAAAACACCAACATACCGTTCTCTTTCTTATCTTGTGGTATATTACGCGTTAACACAATTGTACGATACAGCTTTTGATATTGAAGATTCTATGAATGAAGAGAATTCACCTCTCAGAATATTCAATCTGGATAAGTATATGTATATGCAATATCTTGAAGAAATGAGAAGAAATCAATTGGTGACAATCAATAAAACTGCTGGTTTGAATACAGTGTATTTTGAGAAGAAACTTTCGTTGGAATACATATTCAGAAAGGAGTTTGAAAAATGAAATACAGTGACACTATTAAAATAAACCATAACTTTCAAACTTCTATCAATCTTGAACTTGATCTTAATAATGAGAGAAAGCTGAAAGAATATATCCCAACTACTGATATTTGTGATGTTATAAAGAAATACCTGAAGAGCTTTTTGAATCATACAAAAGATAAGGCAACTGTACTTGTTGGTCCTTATGGTAAGGGTAAATCCTTTTTACTGCTTGTACTTTCATATCTTATTGGAAACAACCAGAGTAGTTCAATCTATCAGGAACTGATTGCAAAGATTAAACTGATCGATGAAGAGTGTTATGCGTTGATTGAAGAAGTCAATAAAAAGAATATACATTTACTTCCGGTGATTATTAATTCCAATTACGACAATTTGAATCAGTCTTTCTTACTTGCGTTAAACGAAGCGCTCGAGAGAAACGAATTGCATGATATTGTTCCAAAGACTGTTTATTCTGTATGTGTAGAGGTTCTGGATAAGTGGAAGAATGAGCCTGCCGTCCAGGAACGAATAAAAAATGAGTGCGGAAAGATTGGACATAAGTTAGATCTTGCTGGATTAAAATATAGATTGACTGAGTTTGATCCTGAAGCATATCAGCAATTTGAAGAAATATATAATTGTGTTTCATTGGGAGTAGAGTTCAATCCGCTTGTGAATAATGATATTGTAAAAATCTTTTCTGATGTCAATTATGAAATTTGTCAGAGAGGATATAGTGGAATGTTCATCATTTTTGATGAGTTCTCTAAATTTCTGGAATCTGCTGGAACTTCATTGTCGAAAGACCTGAAGAGTATCCAGGACTTTGCTGAACTGGCAAACAGAAGTGATGTGGATGAGCAGATTAATATTTGCTGTGTAACACATAAAAACATTGTGTTGTATTCAGATAACAAGAAAAATGATTCTTTCAAGACCGTTGAAGGAAGATTTAAGGAAATCAGATTCAACAGAAGTCTTGCTGAAAACTACCAGATCATTTCTGCGGTTATTCAAAAGAAAGATAATGAAATTGGGAAGAAATACTTTGAAGATAACAGCAGTTTTTACAAAGAAATTGAGGAATCAGAAATGTATAATACACTTCCTAATTTCCGTACGGTAGCCGAAGGAACTTTCCCATTAAATCCAATTACTGTTTATGCACTCATCGCACTTTCAGAACAGGTAGCACAAAATGAGAGAACACTGTTCACTTTTATCAGTGATATAGATGAAAATAGTTTTAATACGTTTATTCGGAAAAATAATACTGGACTTTTCAATGTGGATAAAGTTTACGATTATTTCTCTAACCTGCTTCAAAAGGATGATAAAACCAGAAATATCTGGTATAGAGCAGAAGCAATCAGAACAAAATTAGATGATCCATTAGATCATAAAATCATTAAAGCTATTGCAGTGATTTTGATGATTCATGAGCTTGATGTGATGCCATGCAATGAGCAAATCATTCATCTTGCTTTAAATGAAGACAAAGATGAAATATTAACTCGTGTTGATGCAATGATTGACGAGCATTATTTGAGAAGAAATATCATAAATGGAATGCTTTCATTTGCATCTGCTAACAGCAAGGAGATTGATGACCAGCTTACAATCATCATCAATTCAAAAAGAAAGTCTTTCAAGTTTGACGAGATTCTTACTTATGTCGATGATGTGAAATATTATCTTCCAAGAAGATATAATGAGCAGCACAAGATGAGCAGATTTTATAGAAATGTCTATCTGACAGAAGACCAGTACCTCAATCTGAACTCATTTTCATTGATGAAAGAAAAGAGCTTTTGTGATGGACTTGTTGTTAATGTTATTCGTGAAAAAGCTGATGAGAATGGTATTAGAGAAGTAGCGGATAAAATAGCTGATGACACAGTCATTGTCAGATTTCCAGAAAACCCAGTGAATGAAGATTTTAAGAACTACCTTCTTAATTATGCTGCATATCGCGAGCTCATTCGTCGTGGTGGGAATGATGAAGTTGTATCGAATGAAATAGAGCTTCTGAAGAATGAAGTGGAAGAAGACCTGAAGTCATTAATCGAAGCTAATTTCAGAGATGATGCAATAATTTATTATCCTTTAGTCGATAAACTCAATAGTGAAGAAACAGGTTTCAGGTCATTATTATCTTCTGTTTTTGAATATGTCTACAGTAAGTCGGTAATATTTAATAACGAACTTGTCAATAAGGACATCGTGTCTTCGCAGTACCAAAGAGCAGTAGATCATGTTACAGACTGGGTGATGAATGGAAGTAATGATGATGAATGGAATTACAGTGAAACCAGTCCAGAGGCAACTGTCAGAAATGCGATAGTCAATAAAATAGACGAGCAGGAAGATGCAAGATTTATCGTAGATTATTTTAAAGATGAAATATGCAAATCTGAATCTGAAAAGAAGTTGCTAAAAGAAATTATCCGTGTTCCAGTTGAAAAGCCATATGGTATTCGAAGAGGTATTTTGCCAATTCTGTTTGCTATGGCAATCAGCGAACTATCTGATAATGTAATTTTGTATCTGGATAACAAGGAAATTGAATTGAATTCATCTAATCTTGCTAAAGCAATGCATTCAGAGAGAAATTACTATTTTGGGTTTGCAAAAGGATCTGGTGTACAAAACCAGTTTGTCTATTCTTTGTTGGAGAAGTTAGATATAAAAGCAACTAATAATTTCAGAAAAGATATTAATCTGCTATGTGATGGATTGAGAAAATTCTTTGTTGGATTACCTGCAATTCTCAGAAATTGCGATTCTTCATTCCTTGGTGTTGAAGAGAGCATCGTGAAATACAGAAGTTTGTTTATGTCCTTTAGCCTGAATCCGTCAGATCTTGTATTAAATAAGCCTCTGGAATATTTTGATCATAGTTATGACAAAGCATTAGAGGCAATTAGCGGTTTCATCGGAAATTGGAATACATTTGTTGATGACTATAAGCAGAAATGTATTGATGTCGTTAAGTCACATATGAATATCACAAAAGAATCTAGTCTCAAGATGGGAGTTTCTATGTATCTCAAGAGGAGATTTGGTGACGAAAAACCGATAATGTCAGATGTGGACAGTACAATTTACAATGCATTATGTAATTTGTCATACGACGATAATCTTGCGATTGACGAATTAACTCTGGTTACAGTTGGCTCATATGTTGAAGACTGGACATATGACAGAATCAGCGAATTAAATGAGAGGCTGGATGTATTCCTGGATGAAATTAATAACGCTGATATGATAGATGTATCAAATTCTTCACTTGCTGAATTCTTCGAACAGACTTCTTCTGTGAAACGGACAGCAATGGGTGATATGATTAAAAATAATCTGGAAAGTGTATTTGAGGACTTTGCGGATTCTGTATCAAAAGAGGAAAAGATATCAATACTGGCAGGAATGCTGAAAGATTTGATGTGAGGTAAATGAATATGATTTATCTGGACAATGCTGCAACTACTTACCCAAAAGCTGAAGAAGTTTACGAGGCTCTCGATCGTGCTAATCGGGAATATGCTTATAATGCGGGAAGAGGCAGCTATGCATCAGCAAAAAAGACGTTTGAGATGATTGAAGAGACAAAAGAGAAGCTGGCTAAACTTGTCAATGCATCTAGTGATTGCGTTTCTTTTGAATCTTCAGCAACAGAAGCATTAAATCTTATTATTTATGGTCTGGATTTATCAGAAGGGGATACTGTCTATGTATCTCCTTTTGAGCATAATGCTGTGATAAGACCACTGTATTATCTGCAAAAGAAAAAGAGTATTAACATCGAAATATTGCCATTTGATAAAAAGACCTGGGAAGTTGACAAACAGAAAATGGACAACATGTTTGCATTGCATCATCCGTCTGCTGTGTTTTTATCTCATGTCAGCAATGTTACTGGATATATTCTTCCATATGAAGATATTTTCAATGCATCTAAAAAATACAATGCGGTGAATGTATTAGATTGTTCACAAAGCCTTGGTATATTAAATCCAAAGACAAATAATGTAGATTTGATTGTCTTTGCTGGTCATAAATCTTTATATGCTTCTTTTGGCGTTGCTGGGTTTTTGAATATTGGAAACATTAGTCTTAAAGTTGTAAAAAGTGGAGGCACTGGTTCAGATTCTTTGAATCACGAAATGCCATCTTCTGGGTCAGGAAGGTATGAGGCAGGAAGTGTAAACAGTGTTGCAATTGCTGGTTTGAATGCCAGTCTTGACTGGCTTTCGAAAACAGATGTGTATGCTCACGAAAAAGAATTAACGCAGTACCTGATTCAGGAACTTCAAAAACTGGATAACATCAAGCTGTTTTTGCCTGAAAACCTGGATAAGGTAATAGGAATTGTTTCATTTGATGTGATTGGATATCAGGCTGATGATGTAGGCACAATTCTTTCTGAGGATTTCGATATTTGTGTTAGAACTGGTTATCATTGCAGTCCATTTGTTCACCAGTTTATTGGAAGTGAAGAGTATTTGGGAACAGTCAGGGTTGGCTTAGGATATTTCAACGAACAAAATGAATTGAGTTTTATTATTAATTCGCTTCAATCAATTTGAATTTGACTGTTAAAGAGTGATATTGTCTAATTGTGGGGATAAATATGGGGCACTATTTGGTACAATAATATTAAGTAATTGATTAAAGAAGGTGCTTATGAGTCTGAGAGACTGCGCAATAAAAAATGAATATAGATCATTTCGCGATAATATTGTGGATGATTTTTATGTTCCTGTTTTAAAAGAGGCAATTCTTTATCAAAGAGCTGTAGGTTTTTTCTCTTCAAGCGCTCTAAGCCTGATTGCTGATGGAATAGAAGAACTGGTAAAGAATAATGGCAAGATTGAGATAGTTGCATCTCCTAAACTTACACAGGAAGATATAGAAGAAATAAAAAAAGGTTATTCTCTTCGTGAAATTATTGAGAATTCTATAACCAAGAGTTTTGATGATGTTATAAGTGACGATGAAAAATTAAAGCTTTCATACATTGCAAACTTGATCGCTAATAACATTTTAGATATTAAGATAGCCTATTTGTCAGATCTAAATGATAATCAATTTGCAATGTACCATGAAAAAGTAGGAATTATTACCGATAAAGATAACAATGCTATTGCATTTTCGGGTTCTATGAATGAAAGCGAAAATGCATTTCATGGGAACTATGAAGCATTTGATGTTTTCTGTTCGTGGACAGGTGACAAAGAAAGAGTATTTAATAAAAAATTATCTTTTGATGCAATCTGGAATGACTATGAACCCGGAATTACTACAATCAGATTCCCAGAAGCGGCAAAAGAAAAGTTATACTCATACAATCCGGACTTGGTAAGTCATAATCATAAAATTCAAGAAATTACCCCCGTATACAATTGCGCTCCTATTCATCTTCCGGATTATTTACAAATTAGAGATTATCAAAAACAGGCAATCGATAAATGGGAACAGAATCATTATTGTGGAATATTTGATATGGCAACAGGAACGGGAAAAACCTTGACTGCATTAGCAGCAGTTGAACATTTGTACCACAATAATAACGACAGACTAGGTGTGATAGTATTGTGCCCGTATCAGCATTTGGTTGAACAATGGGTTGAGGATATAAGAGAATTTGGGTTTTCTCCAATTATTGGCTATTCTAGTTCGCCACAACGCAATTGGAAGTCCAGATTAAAAACCACAATTATCAATTTTAAGTATTTAAGCGAAAACCAGTTTTGTTTTGTGACCACAAATGCTACTTTTGCGACAGAATATGTTCAATCACAGATAAAGAATTTGGATGATGATGTTGTACTAGTTGTGGATGAAGCACATAATATTGGTTCTACGAGCTATAGGAAGATTTTGCCCGATCAAATTAAATATAGGCTAGCTTTATCCGCAACAATCGATCGTTATCATGATGAGTCGGGAACAAATGCTTTATACAACTACTTTGGAGAAAAATGTATAGAGTATTCCTTGAAACAGGCAATCGAAGATAATATGTTAACCAGATATTATTATCATCCAGTCATTGTTTCTCTTACTGATGAAGAATTAGATGAATATTTGGAAATAACAAAACAAATAGGAAAGTACATAAAAAAACAAAACGGCAAAATGTTAATTGCTGAGCCGGGCAAAAGGTTGTTAATAAAAAGATCAAGAATAATAGCAGGTGCTAGTGAGAAACTTGAAGCTTTGAAAAATGAAATAGCACCACATGTCGATGAAAATCATATCCTGGTATATTGTGGATCAACAATAAGCAAGGAAGAAGATGCTGATGAGGGAAGAAAGCAAATTGAAGTTGTTGCAGACATTCTGGGAAACGAATTGGGAATGAAAGTTGGAAGGTTTACTGCTTTGGAATCTAGCGAGGAAAGAATGCAAATTAGAGAACAATTTTCTAATGGTAATGTAATGCAAGCTTTGGTTGCTATTAAATGTTTGGATGAAGGGGTTAATATTCCGGCGATAAAATCAGCCTACTTTCTTGCAAGCAGCACTAATCCAAAAGAGTATATTCAACGACGTGGAAGAGTGCTTAGAAAATATGATGGAAAAGATCATGCAGATATTGTGGATTTTGTGACATTGCCATTTCCAATAGAATCGATTGACTATCAAAATGAGGATATAAAACAATCGACACGAGGATTAATCATAAGAGAATTAAGAAGAGTGATAGACTTTGCAGATCTTGCTGAAAATTATACGGAATCATTAAATATAATATTGCAATTACAAAGTGCATTTAATATCAGTAAATCAGAGTTGAAAGAAGAAGGTGATGATAATGTTATCTGATGAAATTGAGAAAGTACAAATTGATCCGGAAAAATTGAGTATTATTAAAAAACGTGTGATTCAAGTTGAGAGAGATAATTTGAAAACTGGTGCAAAGAGAACACCAGAGATGGTACAGACAATTCGTAAAATATTTGAAGATGTTTTAAAGTGAGGGAAATATGTTAATAAAAAAATTAGTCCTAAACAATTTC
>CAJKOS010000001.1 GCA_905201565.1 uncultured Erysipelotrichaceae bacterium | reverse complement strand
GGCGGCAGGTTCCTATTATCCGATGACCTGCTCACCAGAAGATTACTGGCAGGCAATTTCTGACAACAGAGAAGTGTATATGTTTACGGATGTACAGGCATGGGGTTATTATCCACCCTATGCATTGAAATGGTGTGAAAGACACAGTGCTGTTATTCCTTTTGCCCAAGGAGACAAGGAAATTCTCAGAGAAAATCCGGTGGATTTTATCTCCTTCTCCTATTATTCATCCCGCGTTTCCACAAGTGACAGAAAGCTTGCCACACAATCTGAAAGCAACATCTTTGCCTCGGCTGAAAATCCTTATCTCAAAAAGAGTGAATGGGGATGGCAGATTGATCCACTTGGATTCCGTTCAACGATCAATGAGCTGTATGACCGCTACCGGAAACCATTATTTGTTGTGGAGAATGGATTAGGCGCAAAGGATGTTCTCGAAGAAGATGGCAGTGTACATGACCCATACAGAATTGAATATCTCAAAGAACACATCCATGCCATGAAACAGGCAGTTGAAGAAGATGGAGCTGATATGATCGGTTATACAACATGGGGTTGCATTGATCTGGTGTCCAATGGTACAGGAGAAGTGGAGAAGCGATATGGTTTCATCTATGTTGATAAGGATAATCAGGGGAATGGCACATTAAAGCGCTATAAGAAAGATTCCTTCTACTGGTATGCACAAGTGATACGTTCCAATGGAGAAATGCTTTGAAAAGCGAACGGATGAGAAATCATCCGTTTTCATTTTGACTGCTCACCACATAACAGGAACACCATTCACAAATCATTTCCCTGTCATGCAGTTATTCATGCATGTACTGAATCTCATCATGATTTAACATAGGTGTGATAGTTGATCTGATATTGCCCAACTACAATAAATCTGAATCCGATACAGGTGTGGTGTATAGAGGGGCTTTTTGATGTTTATTTCCAAATTGAAAGACTGGCTGAAACAGCCAAAGAATATTGCAGGACTAATCATTTCATTTCTTGTATGTATCATTCTCATTTCATCTGCGTTTGCACTGAATCGTCCAATAGAAGGTGAAACACCAACCAGTGCTAGCCAGGTCATTTTTGATAAAGCAAAGGTTACTGCAATTCTGGAAGATACTGCGGTGGCAGATCATGACAATGCGGAAGGATTACGTGTTGGTTCACAGGAAGTAGAAATACAAATTCTCAGTGGTACGCATAAAGATGAAATCATGACACTGACAAACAATATGAGTGCCTTGTTCAATGTGGACCTCGATGAAGGAGATGAAATCATCGTCAGAATTCTGACAGACGATGATGGCGCATACTATGCTTCATTGTTCAACTACAACCGGGGTACGATTCTCGGTGGTTTTGTGCTTGTGTTTTTTGTTCTATTGGCAGTTCTTGGTGGAAGAAAAGGTATTGGTGCACTGTGTGGACTTGTTTTTACCCTGGCAAGTATTTGGTTTATTCTCATACCCGCATTGATCAAAGGGTATTCCGCAATACCGGTTACAGTGGGTATCATCGCAGTTTCCGCTACGGGTGCGCTTAGTCTTCTCAATGGATTTTCCAAGAAAACATTGTGTGCGGTGCTTGGCTGTGTCATCGGTGTAGTCACAGCAGGGGCAATTGCCGGGGTTGTGACATGGCTTACCCCGATGAGTGGTTTCAATATGTCAGAAGCAGAGAATCTTCTTCTTTATGGTGCAGATAAAGGATTGAAGATCAGTGGACTGCTTGTCTGTGGTGTGTTGATTTCAGCGCTTGGTGCAGTGATGGATACAGCTCTTGGCATAGCATCAGCTGTCTATGAACTCCATGAACAAAATCCATCATTGGATACAAAACAATTGTTCAGATCCGGTATGCATATTGGACAGGATGCCATGGGTACCATGGCAAATACCCTGATCCTTGCTTTTGCTGGTTCTTCTTTGAATATGTTGATACTTGTACAGACATATGACATACCATTCATCCAATTGATCAATACAGACTACATCTGTATTGAAGTGATTCAAAGTATTGCTGGTGCGATGGGTATTTTGTTTACGGTTCCAATCGTTGCGTTTATCAGTGCTCTGGTGATGGCAAAGGATAAACACAATGCATTGGTGAAATAACGATTGTTTCACATCAGGGAAAGGGGTTGAGACCAAAACATGAAACTGAAGCGAAGCATGCAAAGAATTTTGTCTGTTGTCATGGCAATTCTGATGCTGTTTTCCATTGGTCCTCGTGCAGTATTTGCTGAGGATGCGAAAACCTATCAGAAAATCACAACTAGTAAAGAACTTGAAACAGGCGAATATGTTCTATTGACAGACACCAATTATGCCGTTGGTGAACTAGATGGAACATGGGTGACAGCGATTGAAACAACACCAGAAAATGATGTTGTGCATTCCACATCCTATGTCACATTGGAAGTGAATGGACAATCTGTCAGAATCAAGGACAAAAATGATGTTTACCTTGCACCAAAAGGTGGCAATGAAAATGGCATAACTGAAGGTGCATACGACTGGACATGGGAAGAAACAGAGGGAAAGTTTACCTTTGCAGGAACTGGTGCAGATACCGTCTACCTCGCCAGCAACAAAAACTCTCAGAACAAATTCCGTGGCTACAAGACAACAACTGTTAATGGTAATCCCAACGGTTATCCACATCAGTTCACACTCTATAAGCTGAGTGATGGAGGAAGTGGAGAAGTTACGGTTGCTGCACCTGCTGCAGATCCTCAGGCTGGAGAAGTAGAATCTGGCACCCAAATCACCCTGAGTTCTGCAACATTAGACGCAACCATCTATTTCACATTAGATGGCAGCGACCCATCTGATACAACGAATGCCAACAGGCAGATCTACAGTGACACAAACAAACCGGTCATTGAAGCAGACTGCACATTAAAGGCAGTAGCAGTAGTTGGTGAAAACAGCAGTGCTGTACAAACTCTGCAATATACCGTCAAAGCAGATGTACAGGTACCTGTTCTCAAAGATGGTGAGCAGGTAGTTATTTATGCCCCTGCGTATAGCAAGGCACTGTCTTCTGAAAAGACAAGTTTCTACAATGTTGGTACAGACATCACCGTTACGGATGGTGTCGTAACAGGTTATGGAGAAAAAGATGTATGGACTGTTATTGCTAATGAGGATGGTACATACAGCTTTGCCCAGAATGGACAGAATATTGGTTTGGCAGAGAGCCATTCCAGTATGGATCTTGGTGCAGTGAATGATGACTGGGAAGTGATTGACCTTGGTGATGGATTATACAACATCCGTAATACAGGTCGTGGCAATTATATGGAATGGTATGACCAGTACAGTAACTGGAGTACATACAATTCAAGCAGTGCCGCATCCGATAATCAGTTCCAGCTTTCCTTCTATGTTGTAACGGATACACCAGAACCAGAAGGACCACTCAAAGATGGTGAGCAGGTAGTTATTTTTGCCCCTGCGTATAACAAGGCATTGTCCACTAAAGTAGTAAGCAGTTTCTACAATGCTGGTACGGATATTACAGTAGGTGCTGATGGCAGTCTTAGCGGATATAGTGAAGTGGATGTATGGACTGTTGCCGTCAATGAGGATGGTACATACAGCTTCTCCTATCAAGGACAGAACATTGGTATGGAAGATACCTATACCAGTATGCCACTTGGTGGAAAGAACGATAAGTGGGTGCTTGAAGATGCCGGAGATGGATGCTATTACGTCAAGAACACGGTACGTGACAGCTATATGGAATGGTATGCGGACAGAAATTACTGGAGTGCATACAACAACATCGCTTCTGGCAGTGAAGGCATGTTTGCTTTGAAGTTCTATTCTGTAACAGATATTCCAGGACCAGAAGGACCAATCGAAGATGGTGATAATGTAGTCATTTATGCCCCTTCGTATAACAAGGCACTGTCTTCTGAAAAGACAAGTTTCTACAATGTTGGTACAGACATCACCGTTACGGATGGTGTCGTAACAGGTTATGGAGAAAAAGATGTATGGACTGTTATTGCTAATGAGGATGGTACATACAGCTTTGCCCAGAATGGACAGAATATTGGTTTGGCAGAGAGCCATTCCAGTATGGATCTTGGTGCAGTGAATGATGACTGGGAAGTGATTGACCTTGGTGATGGATTATACAACATCCGTAATACAGGTCGTGGCAATTATATGGAATGGTATGACCAGTACAGTAACTGGAGTACATACAATTCAAGTAGTGCCGCATCCGATGCTCAGTTCCAGCTTTCCTTCTATGTTGTTACGGATATGCCAGAACCAGATAAACCAGAGGTAGAAGGTCTTTCTGTAGAGGCTTCTCCTAAGAGTGGTGCCAGTGTTGAAGCAGGACAGGAAATTACATTGACTGCCGCAACAGGTGCAGAGATTTACTACACGATGGCAACAGATGGTACTGAACCTGCTGATCCGGAAGTGAAGGATGAACAGAAGTACAGCACACCAATTGTGATTGAAAATACACCTGAAAAGGATAAGCCGGTTATTATCAAGGCATTTGCCTATATTCCAGCAACTGATACTGCTGAGGCAGAGCAGGGTGAAGTAGTTACATTTACCTATAAGGCACCGATGAGTCTTGGTGACTATACACTGTACTTTGGTCAGCTCCATGCCCATACCAATCTTTCTGATGGTACAGGTACGGTAGAACAGGCATTTGATCATGCGTCTTCTGTAGAAAACCTCGACTTCCTTGCTTTGACAGACCATTCCAATTCTTTTGAAGGACAGAGTGGTTTGCCATCTGCTGGAACTACACATCTTGGTGATGAAGATGCGGAAAAGAAGAATGCTTCATGGCATGAAGGCAGACAGGGCGCAAGGGATATTACAGAGCGTGAAGATGACTTTGTCGGTTTGTATGGTTTTGAGATGACATGGTCTGGTGGTGCACCTGGTCATATCAATACATTCAATTCTGAGGGCTTTGAAAACCGCAATGCTGAACCATACCGCAAAGGTGATAACTACGATGTACTGGAGGCTTACTTCGATACATTGAATGAGAATCCGGAAACCATTTCCCAGTTTAACCATCCAGGTGATACATTCGGTGACTTCATGGATTTTGCCCTCTATGATCCGGTGATCGATAACCAGATGACATTGATCGAAGTTGGTAATGGTGAAGGTGCAATCGGCAGTTCTGGTTACTTCCCATCTTATGCATATTACACACGTGCATTGGATAAGGGATGGCATGTAGCACCAACAAACAACCAGGATAACCATAAGGGTAACTGGGGTGATTCCAACACAGCAAGAAGTGTCGTACTGGCAACTGATCTTTCAGAAGCAGCGATCTATGATGCGATGAAGAACTATCGTGTCTATGCGACAGAAGATAATGATCTTTCCATTCTCTATGCATTGAATGGCAATGCGATGGGTTCTATTCTTCCTGATCAGGATTCCATCAATATCACTGCTTCTATTGAAGATCCAACGGATACAGAAGGTGAAACAAAGGTAGAAGTCATTGTCAATGGTGGTCAGACACTTGCGGAAACAACCTTTACAGGCACAAGTGCAGACATTACATTCGATGATCTTCCATCTACTTATGGTTACTACTATCTGCGTGTAACACAGGCAGATAAGAACATTGCCGTAACTGCACCAGTATGGGTTGGTGAAAGTGTCAATGCGGGTGTTTCCAACACCGATAGCAGTGTGGCATTACCAATCAAGGGTGATGAAATTGAAATCTCCAGCCAGATTTATAACAACCTGAGTACGGATATGACGGTTACATCGCTCACCTATACTATGGAAGGTGAAACAGAACCATTCCATACAGCAGATGTAACAGGTCTTGGTAACAGTGGTGTCATCGGCGCAAGAACTTCTGCTGCATATGCATTCGACTATGTAGCAGGTACTGCAGGTGGTTTCAACATCAATGTACAGATGAAGGCATTGATCAATGGTGAAGAATTCACATTTACAGATGTTCTGAAACTGACAGTATCAGATCCTGCCATTGCGACAAAGGTACTCATTGATGGCACACACTACAATGACTATGTCAATGGCTACTACTCTGGCAATATGACAAACTTCATCAATATGGGTACTGCCGATAATATCCAGGTACGCATTGCACAGCCTGGTGAAACAATCACAGCAGATGCACTCAAAGATGTTTCTCTGTTTGTCATCTCTTCACCACTCAAGTACACAAGTGACTATACCGGTGATGCAGTACCAAGTGTATTCGAAAAGGAATTCATCCAGGTTGTCAGCGACTATGTAAAGCGTGGTGGAACCGTGATTGTCTGCGGTCTAGCGGACTACCAGGACGCTAATAGTGGCTTGCCACATACAACTTATAAGCAGGCAAATGCATTGCTTGAGGGTATTGGATCTACGATGAGGGTCAATGATGATGAACTCATTGATCAGGATAAAAATGGTGGTCAGCCATATCGTCTCTACTTCGATGACTTCAATACAGGAAGTACCGATCCTGTTGTACAGAAAGTGCTGGCTGGTGTTGTTGACTCTGGTCTAGCCTATAGTTCCTATTCTGGATGTTCCATCAGTGTTGGAAGTGGTACAGCTATTGTTTATGGACATGATACAACATATTCCATCAACAGTAAGAATCCTGCACAAGGTCATGATAAGCCAGTGATGAGCTATAGTGATCCATATGATCCAGATAAAGCTGTTGTCCAGAAGGGTGATGTTGTTGCCATGGCAACAGAACAGGTAGGAGAAGGCAGAGTCTTTGTCTCTGGTACTGTATTCTGTTCCAACTTTGAAGTAGCAGCCGAAGATCAGGTCAGCTACTCCAATGGCATCATGGCACAGAACATCCTGAACATGGTCAAGAAAGAACCAGTCATCAGCACAATCACAGAAGCAAGAGCTGGTGCTAATGGTGATGTGTTCACCGTTGTTGGTACAGTAGCCAACGGTACAGCAGAAAGCGGCAATGCATTCTTCAATACCATCTACATCCAGGATGATGCAGGTAATGGTATCAACGTCTTCCCGATTGATGACAGCAACATCCGTCGTGGAGACCAGGTACAGATTACAGGTTCCATCAGTGAA
This sequence comes from uncultured Erysipelotrichaceae bacterium, assembly GCA_905201565.1. Lineage (GTDB taxonomy): Bacteria > Bacillota_I > Bacilli_A > Erysipelotrichales > Erysipelotrichaceae > Bulleidia. The sequence continues at coordinate 48,391 of CAJKOS010000001.1, read as the reverse complement.
TACATTGGTGACAAACAGCTTTCTGCCATCAATGTCACCGTACTGGAAGGTTCTAAAGATGTAGTGATCAGTGATGTCACCACAGCTGAAGCAAATGACTATGCCACAAACTTTGGCAGACTCGTGAGAGTTGAAGGTACTGTCACAAAAGTGACAGTAGCTGAAGGTCTTGTGGAAAGCATTCTGGTAAAAGATGAAAGTGGTGTAGAAGCACGTGTATTCATCGATGGCTACATCGGTTATTCCGATGAAAGTTCAAAACCATTGGAAGACTTTGTCAAAGAAGGTGCTAAGATCAGTGCTATCGGCTTTGTATCCCATGATGCGGGTGGTAACAGACTCCGTGTCCGTGACAGGTCAGAAATCAAAGCGGTAACACCAGACAAGTACACGGTAACCATCACCGCAGAAAACGGAACACTTGTTGGCGCATTTGAAGCAGTAAGTGGTGAAGCATATACCGCAAAATTGCAGGCAGCAGAAGGTTATGCATTACCAGAAACTGTAACAGTCCTTGTGAATGGCATTGCATTAACATCTGATCAGTACAGCTATGATGCTACGACTGGTACACTGACTATCAATGCAGAGGCAGTGACTGGCAATGTGGAAATTCGTGCAGCGTTCAAGGCACTCACACCGGTTGTGGAGAAGTTCAGTGTGAAGCTCTCTTCAACAAATGGTACAGTGTCTCTAACTGAAGCAGTACGTGGTGAAGACTATAAGGCAGTCCTCAAACCTGCAGAAGGTTATAGCCTGCCAGAAAGCATCAAGGTATTTGTGAGTGGCAATGAACTTGCAAGTGAAAGCTTTACATACAATGCAAAGACAGGAGAAATTCTGATCAAGGCATTTGCGGTCAATGGCAACATTGAAATCAAAGCAGAATTTGTAAAGACATCTTCCACAAACCAGCCAGGTACAGGTAACTATGCAAATGCCGGACTCTGGGCAGGTGTACTGCTTGCGGGAGGTATGGCATGTGTTATGATCCTGAGAAGGCGCAGAAAAGAAGCTGAATAATAACAGTTTGTTCAGAAAATGAAGAAGAGTTGACTGCAATTGGTCAACTCTTTTTCTTGTGCTATTGATGATAGGTCCATCCATGTTCTCCATGGTAGATCATCTGTTTTGTCATACCACCATCGATACAGATGTTTTCACCGGTGATAAAACCAGCTTTGTCTGAACAGAGAAACAATACCATGTTGGCAATATCCAGTGGATTGCCAACTCTTCCAACAGGCTGCTGCAGGGCATCAGACCCTTCATATACCGTATCGTTTGTATCAATCCACCCGGGTGATATGGAATTGACACGTACGGTATTGGCTAAGGACATTGCCATCGCATGTGTCAAAGCAGATATGCCACCTTTGGCTGCGGTGTAGCTTTCTGTTTCTGGCTGGCTCATTCTGTCTCTTGATGAAGAGATATTGATGATGGACGCATGCTTTGCAAAATAGGGCAGAAATAGTTTGGAAAGATAGAATGGAGCGGTGATGCCAACCTTCAATGCATATTCAAATTGTTCATACGTTGCTTCATGAATACCCATGTTTAACGGTAAAGCATTGTTGATGAGATAATCGATATGTCCATAGTCAGAAATCACTTTCTTCACAAATGTTTCCAGGGTTTCTTTGTCCGCAAGATCTCCAACAAAGTAATCATTCTCCCGTATATCGATCATACATACATGTGCACCTTCTTTTTCAAACTGCTCCGCAATACATTTTCCAATACCATGTGCACCACCGGTGACGACAACAACTTTTCCTTCAAATTGCATAACATAACTCCTTTTCTGTCTTCACTATACAGGAAGAAGAAACAACGTGCGATACCTGAAAGGAATGGTACTTGAAAGATAAGGAATATGCGCGTATAATGTATGCTATGAAACGGACATGGTTTGTGATTTCAGCAGTGATACTTCTGTTTTGGGCAATGGTTATGAGTGCCTTGCGCTATAGTGTTTCTTCTGCTCTTGGAGAGTGGTATGTTGGAAGGGCATATATATTGCGCATGAATGATGTCATCTATGCTGAAAATGATGTGGATATAGATGGTGTGTCATTGCAGGAAGAAATGTTAGAGGATGGCATATTCCGTAAGATCAGTGCTGTCTATATGGACAGTGCTGCTGAAAGCATTGCCTTTGATACATTGTTTAAAGAACCAGACATTACTAAGGAAGAAGAACAGCTGTTGTACAGAACAGTTGAGAAACTGAATGCCTGTGATATGACGGTGGATGAAGAAGGTTTGATGGAAAGTATTGACTATGGTACAGAAGCGATGAATACCTATATTTCTGGTATTACCAGTGGTGTACATAGTTTATTCATCAAAGTGGCAGCCCTGTTATATCTCTATACGGTACGACCGGTATTTGCCGGTATATTAGCCATTGCCTCTATTCTTCTATTTGTGCTTTATGCAAAGCATAGTCCTCTCTCCCATACAGCATATGCTTTGCTTATAACAGGTATATTGGTCATCCTGTCTGGTTTTGTTGTGTCTGGGTTATCTCTTTCTTTGACGAATGCAATACTAGGAAGATCGGTATCTGTTTCCAATATGCCATTTGTTGTGAGTGGATTTCTTTTGATCGTGTTGTCATTGTGCATGCTTGTGTACAATCAGAAACAGAAACATGCATTATAATAGTCACTGGAAACAGTGGAGGATATTGTGGAATTACAGGACCTTTCAGTATACGCAAGAGAAACATACCAGTTATATGAAGAAACCAGCTGGAGTAACCAGCCTGGTGTTTCTGTCATCCATGCCAGAAGTGGCAAATGGCTGGCAGTGCTGATGAAAGAATATAGTGAGGAAACCGGAGAGATCATTGAACGCTGTGACATCAAATGCGGACCAGCAACATATAATGATCTGTTGCACAGCTATGTAACCATGCCCTTTCTCATGAAGGGCAGTAACTGGATAGGCATTGTGATAGATGATATGACGGATTGTGAAGTTGTATGCCGACTTTTTGATCGTGCTGTAGAAGAAGAAAGAAAGCAGGGCTACACCATTGTCCTTGACAACAACCGTAAAGGACAAACCAATATCTACCACTCCACACCTGTACCACCTTCTCCTTATCCTGTGCAACATCCACAAAGAATAGTGCCCGAGAAGATTTCACAAATGAAAGCCATGTATAAAGAATACCCGGGTGAACCATTACATGTATCCAAAGCCCGTAATTTCTATCACCAGGCAAAGTTCATGGAGGACTATGAAGATGGACATTTTAAGGAATGGAAGGGAAATTTTACACGATATTTTTGTACATATCATGATCTCAATACAAGCCAGCTGATCAGCTACTTTTCCTGGCGTACGCAGGTCAGGAGAAAGAATTATCGTTCTGCCTGCTCTTCCTTTATCTATATGTATATATATGAACTGCTCAATGGCATTGGTGTCAAAGATGCCCTGGATGGATATCAGAAACTTTGTGTAATAGCTGAACGCTATTTTGGCCCCAGGGCAATGTACAATCAGTACAACACAATCGGGAGGTGGATAAAGGATTATGCAATCTACCATACACTTTCTCAAAATAACATGAAAAAGCAGTCTTATGAATATGATAAGAGAATCAATCATGCTGTGCTTGTGACAAGCAGACCAGAGGATTTCACAGATGAAGAACTCTTTTCAGCAATCAGTGATCTTTCGTATCGCGATGTAGGGAATTCTATTTTATATAAAACCAACCAGGACTATATGCTGAAAATCACTTCAAGAGTGTACAGGCTTATTTTTGAAGATGACAAACAGTCTTATTTCAGAGATTCTGTCACCATAATGGATGTGAAGCCCTGGGAACCATTTTCCAATGCGGTTTTCTATGAAGTAGAAAAACATGCGGATGTGGATTATGTATACAATGAAGTAGAGACATATCATTGCAGGGATGGAAAATGGGCAGTAGAAAATATTATGATGCATGGAATAAAAGATATCGCAATGATGATCCTGCATGAAACCGACCGTGTCGTAAGGACACACCTGCGTGGCTATCATAAATTGAAAAAGAAAGAAGAAGAGGCATGGGTTACACCATATGTCGAAAAGGCACTTGCGGAAGAAAGAAAAGAAGAACTGGAAAGAAATATACCAAAGGTCAATCTCGATTCCGCATTTCTTGACAAGATCCGCGATGATGCGGCTATAACACGTGAGGCATTACTGACAGAGGAAGAAAAAGAAGAAGTGGAAGAAGTAATAGAAACAAAGGAAACTGTAGAACAGGCAGAAGATGACAACCTCTTCATTCTGAAGACAATACTATCTGGTCAGGATGTATCGGAATATATACATGCCCATCACCTTCTTCCTTCTGTGATTACAGATGCCATCAATGAAGCTTTCTTTGATGAAATTGGTGATAGTATACTGGAATGCGATGGAGAAACGATTACCTTTGTGGAAGAGTATCGTGAAGATGTAGAAGAACTATTGGGAGGACGCTATGAGTGAAAAAAGAAATGTACCAAAACGTATTGCATTGACCGTTTTGAATTCTTTAAAAGGTGGTGTAGTACCACGTATTGGTCTTCCCTATATTACAGTAGGCAGAAAGAATGAAATAGCAGCTTTGTTACATGATGTGGACATCATCTCAGAAGGTGGTGCTTCTTTCCGTTTCATTGTTGGCAAATATGGTTCTGGCAAGAGCTTCCTCATCCAGACATTGCGCAACTACGTCATGGACAAAGGTTTTATTGTGGTAGATGCGGACCTTTCTCCGGAAAGAAGGCTGCAGGGCACACGTGGCCAGGGGCTGGCTACATACCGTGAACTGATCCGCAACCTTTCCACAAAGACTAAACCAGAAGGTGGAGCTTTGACACTGGTACTCGACAGATGGATTAATACGATTCAAACAGAAGCTGTGCAGGAAAGTGGTTTTTCTATAGGTGACCCTGCTTTGACAAAACTCGTCGACCAGAAGATATATGCAGTAACCAATGCATTGAGTGAAATGGTCCATGGCTTTGAATTTGCGATACTGCTATCAAAGTACTATCACGCCTATGTTGAAGGTGATGATGAAACAAAGATGAAGGTCACAAGGTGGTTCCGTGGTGAATACAATCTCAAAAGAGAAGCGAAAGAAGAACTTGGTGTCAACATGATCATTACCGATGATGACTGGTATGAATATCTGAAACTGTTTGCGGTATTTTTCCGCCTTGCCGGCTATACCGGTATGATGATCATGATCGATGAACTTGTCAATTTGTACAAGATTCCGAATTCCATCACCCGCCAGTACAACTATGAAAAGATACTGACCATGTATAACGACACCATGCAGGGCAAAGCAAAGTACCTCGGTATCATCATGGGTTCTACCCCACAGGCATTAGAAGATAAAAGAAGGGGTATTTACAGCTATGAAGCACTGCGTTCAAGACTTGCGGAAGGCAAGTTCTCAAGACCTGGTGCACGTGACTTGTTATCACCTGTCATCCGCCTTGATCCATTAACACCAGAAGAAATGTTAATCCTGTGTGAGAAGCTGTCTGATATGCATGCCGGGTTGTACCAGTATGAACGAAAGCTTTCCACAGAGGATCTTGCGGATTTTGTAAAACTTGAATATGGAAGAATTGGTGCAGAAGAAAATATCACGCCGCGTGAAGTCATCCGTGATTTCATAGAACTGGCGGACCTTCTCTACCAGAATCCTTCTATGGGGGTATCAGAACTGATGCAGAGTGATGATTTCAGTTATGCTAAAAGTGAAGCGGTATCGGATGAAAGTGATGCCCAGTATGCGGAGTTTACGATATGAATGCCTTTGAACGCTATGCTCCATTTATCCAGGACTATATCTATCGCTCGGAATGGAAGGCATTGCGTGGCATACAGAATGCGGCAGCAGACGCCATCTTCAATACCGATGAAAATGTCCTGTTAACAGCTTCTACCGCTTCCGGTAAAACAGAAGCAGCTTTCTTTCCGATACTGACATTGCTGGATGGAGAACCATCCGATAGTGTAGGGGTATTGTATATTGCGCCACTGAAGGCATTGATTAATGACCAGTTTCTTCGCATGAATGAACTTTGTGAAGAACAGGGCATTCCAGTCACAAAGTGGCATGGGGACGCGGATGCTGCAAAGAAGCGGAAACTGTTAAAAAAACCAAGGGGTATTTTACAGATTACCCCGGAATCATTGGAATCTATCATGATTAACAAACACATGGAAATACCATCTTTGTTTCATGATCTGCGTTTCATCGTCATTGATGAAATCCATTCTTTATTAAGAGGAGACAGAGGTTTACAGACATTCTGCCTCATTGAAAGAATGTGCCGTCTTGCACAATGTGATCCAAGGCGTATAGGCCTGTCCGCAACGATAGGCAATCCGGAAGATGCAGGAAAATTTTTATCAGCTGGCAGTCACAGGAAAACTGTCATTCCACGCTTTGACGGGGATAAAGAAATATGGCGGTTATCTATGGAGCACTTCTATAACAGTGGTCCACAGGCAGATGAAGGAAAGACTGACATACCAGAAACCATCCATCAGGAAGAACCGACCGATAAAGCGCCAGAGTCTGCAGATCCAGGAATTGGTTATATCTTTAATCACACAAGAGGAAAGAAATGTCTCATCTTCACAAACTCAAGAGAGGAATGTGAGGCAGTTTGTCAGTATCTCAGACAATATTGTGAAGTTAACCATGAACCGGACAGATTTCTCATTCACCATGGCAATCTTTCTGCTTCTTACAGGGAAAGTGCAGAAGAAGAAATGAAGGATGATGAATCCCTGATGTCTGTCTGTGCTACGGCAACACTGGAGCTGGGTATTGATATTGGCAGGCTGGAGAGAGCCTTCCAGATAGATGCACCGTATACGGTATCTGGTTTTCTGCAGAGAATGGGCAGAACCGGAAGGCGTGGCGATCCATCAGAAATGTGGTTTGTTATGCGGGAAGACCATCCTGAGGCAAGAGCCATGTTACCGGATATGATTCCCTGGTATCTGATACAGGGTATTGCCTTAGTACAGTTATATATTGAAGAGCGGTTTGTTGAACCACCGCGTATGGAAAGACTTCCCTATAGTCTTTTGTACCACCAGACCATGAGTACATTGGCATCCTGTGGAGAAATGACACCAGCAGAACTGGCTTCAAGGGTACTACCACTTTCAGCTTTTCAACATATAACAAAAGAGGACTATCAGATACTATTACGTCACCTCGTGTCCATTGATCACATCAACCGGACAGAAAATGGAGGACTGATCACAGGGTTAACGGGGGAACGAATTGTCAACAACTACAAATTCTATGCGGTTTTCCAGGAAAACGTGGAATATAGTGTAAGAGCTGATTCTGAAGAACTTGGTACTATTGTCAAACCGCCACCAGTTGGAGATAAAATTGCCATTGCTGGAAGGGACTGGGTAGTAGATGAAGTGGACCATAAACACAGGGTTGTGTACTGTACACTTGTCAAAGGCAACATTCCTGCTTACTTTGGTGATGTGGCAGGGGATATTCATACAAGGATATTGGAAAGAATGTATGCTGTGCTCAATGAAGAGAAAAACTACCCATATCTTATGAAACATGCGGTATGCCGTCTCATGGACGCAAGACATACATTCCATCAGGCAGGTATGGACAAAGATGAACTCATCCACCTTGGTGGAAAGATGTGGGTGTTGTTTCCATGGCTTGGTTCCTATGCATTTCTTGCTTTGGAGAGGTTTCTCAAGATTAAATGTGGGCAGCGGCTTTCCCTGAAAGGTCTCACCAGTGTAAGACCATACTACATCCAGTTCACCATGCAGGTCACAAAAGAAGAATTCTTCCAGATTCTGAAAGAAGAAGCAGAAAAGGAATTTGATCCATTAGACCTTGTCTATCCGGAAGAAGTGCCCATCTTTGAGAAATATGACCAGTATGTACCAGCAGAACTTGTGAGAAAAGGTTTTGCCTATGGTGTACTGGACATCAAAGGTATGAAGAAGAGAATACTGGACTGGAAGAAGTAATGTATATCAGCAACTAATCTGCGGGAATTAAACCAGATCAGCTGTTATTGTATTTAGTAAATTGTGTATGATTGGACACATAGCTTGAATATATCAGTATTATTTAAAGCTTCTGATGTAACATTTTTTCTGAATAGTCGTCAAGAAAGTGTTGTTTTTCGATTTAAGGGTGCTACTGGTATTCCAAGATGTGGAAAGTCCGGTGTGCTGAAGATTTGCCATAAATGGTTGTTGGAACAAGAAATTGAAGACGAACGGACCATTCCAATTCATTTTGAAGAACTGACAGATTACGGGAGGTTGTATTCATTCTTAAAAGAAAGGCTTGGTTCCAATGCCTATATTCTTTCCAGTGAGATTGCTACTTTGATTTCCGGACAATGTGTTCAGAATAAAATAATATCATTATCTTTAAAAAATACACGGAGAGTACAGGTAGTATGACAGATTGAGTTGTAAAATACAATGAACATCTGGAAAACATCTTGTTCCCCTATAACCTTTAACTATAAGGGCAGTGAACTAAATCCGTGATTAATTGGATGGGCTTTACGTTACGATTGTTGTCTAGGATATTGTAAATTGGAAGAAAATCACAGATATCATGACGCTGAAAGGTGTCCTGAGGATGTAATTGATACAATCTAAAATCATCGTTCTTCTAAAAAGATAGCGGATATAATGTTCTGATGGGCGGTAGACGGACATAAAACGAGTCGAAAAACATTTGAAGGATTTGTCGGAAAGTTAGATAATATGCAAAGCAAAGCCGATATAACATCAATGGAGAGCAGTACCTTAAATCTCTTGAAAAGTATTGTGTAGTGGATATTGGACTTCGCTATAAGCTATTGGAATCAAGACAAATGGATGCAGTGCATATCTTGGAGAATGTGGTAAATTTGGAATTGCCCCGCAGAGATATGATGTATATGTAGGAAAAATAGATTCCTTTGAAGTTGATTTTGCTGCACAGGACAACAAAGAAACATAGTATTACTAGGTTGCCTTTTCCTTGCGGAAAGAAAAAAAACAATGGAGCGAGAGTTGAAACCAATTTTGGTGATCTGTGATTATTATCTTAAGATGATTCTGACGCTAGTTGATGATCTGGAAGCACAGTATGATGGAATATGGACTGGTTAATGCTTTCATTGATTAAAAGAATTGGAGATGAAAAGTTAGAGACTCTTTCAACCAGTGATTTATTGGTTATTAATGAACTATATCATGGCAGAAAATTGTCTTCAAGTTTACAATTGAGATTAAAAAGATTAAAAAGATTAGTAGAACTTGGAATTGTTGAACATGTTAGCCGCAATAAGTATGTATTAGCACGCAGCCTATACAGTATTATCGGAAAATCTGGAGTTAATACAAGAATTGTAGGATTAGATAGAGACACTAATTTAGAATTAATTTTTAAGCATATTAAAGAGAGCGGAAAGAATGGAACACCATTAAATGAACTGTTACAGGTTTTACCTTCACATAGTCGTGGGCAGATTCAATCTCTTCTTCGTCAGTTAAGGAAGGACGAGTATATGTAATAGGAAAAACTAGAGGTAGTAAATGGTATGCAAGTCGATAACAATTAAGCAATTATTGATGCAATTAGGAAGCAATTTTATCGAAAATAAGCGTATTTTAGCCACAATAATTGATGCAATTAGATGCAATTAAGATGCAATACTTGATGCAATTATGGTTACGAAAATAGAAAAAACAATGAAATATACGAAATAAAATAACACCATTCTGTCCTGGATGCATATGTATGTAGACAATAAAGTTGGATGTGTCTGTACAATGCTATCCTGATCGGGAGTGGCGCAGACACCGAAAGAGATATTCATATTAAGACCAAAGGGGAAAGAATAACTACTAGTCCAAAAGCACGGTGATAGATGCACTTGTTGAGGCAATATTGTAAAGAATTGACGAATTAACCACAACTTATTATGTAAGATAAGCTTTGCCAGTTTGAAAGTGATAAAAGTGCCAGATTCCGCTTAATGATGCGGTTTCCGGCACTTTGTTCATTTTTGTAAGTGTTGTATTTTCTGACGGCTTTTGCCATTATCTTGGATAAGCATAATCCATGCATTGGATGTAAATCTTAGTGTATTCTTCTTCAGAAAGAAGGCCATTGCAATAGTCCGCATATGCTTGCCGGCAGAGGTCACTCAGTTTTGTTTCATTATGTTCCTTCACACATGCCTGGATCTTGTCCAGGTAGTCTTGGAATGGTTGTCTCATTGTTTTTCAAACACTGGAATAACATCAACAGGCGCATCTATTGTATATGTTTTTCCACCTGTATATGTCCTGCCATCGAATGTCCATGTACCTTCTGGCAGATACACTTCTCTTTGTACTGTATGTTTTGTGAGTACTGGTGCGACAAGATATTTGTCTCCTAACATATACTGATCATAGATTTCCCAGCATTTTTCATCATCCGGGAATTCATAGAACATGGCACGGATGAGTGGAGAACCATTCTCTTCTGATTCTTTGAAGAGTTGTCTGAGATATGGTTTGAGTTCTTCACGGATGTCCAGATATTTCCGGAAGATCTTTTCCATGTCTTCTCCATAGGACCAGATTTCATTTTCATGACCTGTGTAGAGGTAACCACCACCCCAGTCACGATCATCCAGTGGTGGAATGTCGTGTGGACCACGGTCACCATGCATTCTGAGCACTGGTGAGAATGTGCTGAACTCAAACCAGCGGATGAGCAGTTCACGGAATTCTTCACTTTGCCAGTCATCGGTCATAAATCCACCGGTATCACTTGTCCACCATGGTATGCCTGCCAGTCCCATATTGATGCCACATTGTAACTGATCGCGGAAGGCTTCAAAGGTAGAAGGTACATCGCCTGACCAGACAACATTGCCATATTTCTGACTTCCTGCCCAACAGGAACGTGTCAAAGAGACAATGTCTTCTTTGCCAAACGCTTTTTCATTTTCATAGAAAGTGCGGCTGTAGTACTGTGGATAGATGTTGGAACAGGAAAGAGCTGTGCCAAGGTAATAGCGGTAGTTGTCAAAGTCATAGACACCATAGTCTGGTTCCGCATTGTCAAGCCAGAAGGCATCTATGCCAAGGTCAAAGTAGTTCTTTTTGCATACATTCCAGACATAGTCGCGTGTCTCAGGATTAGTTGCATCAATTTCCAGGCAGTCTCCCTGGTATTCATAGGTCTGAATAGCACCGCGTTCAGTACGGATTAACATGCCGTTTTCAAACATTGTGGCAAAGTTTTCACTCTTCTTGTCAACAGAAGGCCATACGGATACACATACCTTGATGCCACGCTTATGACATTCTTCAATCATTCTCTTTGGATCTGGCCAATAGACAGGGTCAAACTTCCAGTCACCCTGATATGGCCAGTGGAAGAAGTCGATAACAATCATGTCGATAGGAATCTGTTTCTCATCTGCCTTATGCAATACATCCATGACTTCCTGCTGGGAACGGTAACGAAGACGGCACTGCCATAGACCAAGTAAATCATCCGGGAAGGCAGGTGCACGACCTGTTACTTCTGTATAAGAAGAAAGGATGTCCTTTGGTGTATCTTTGACAGTAATCCAGTAATCCATTTCTTTTGTTGCTTCAGAAATCCATTCCGTGATGTTATTGCCAAAGGTAACTCTGCCTACGGCCGGGTTGTTCCAGAGGAAACCATAGCCAAGGGAAGAAACATAGAAAGGAACGGATATCTGTGAGTTGCGCTGTTCAAGGTCAAGGACACAACCCTTGAGGTTTGTCTGTCTCTGCTGGTATTGCCCCATGCCAAAGATCTTTTCATTGTCGTTGGCATCAAAGCGTACTGTCAATCTGTAATCACCACCGGTATGTGGCTGATAACGTCTGCCGGTGTATTTGAGACATCTGCTTTCTTTGGAAATGGTTCCATCATAGTTGCGGAAGTATTCCTGCAGGATGACTTTATCCTTGCGATAGAAGGATAGTACACCAGACTGGTTGATGGTTGCCTTGATGTTACCATTTGTGATGGTTGCACATTTGTCTTCAATTTGTATTTCTGCTTCACTTTCCGGATGATAGGTCAATGCCCAGTTATGGTCAGTAAAGGAAGGATACATGGTTGCTTTGATGCGTAAGGCATCCTTACCCCATGGGGTAATGGTCAGGGTTTCTCCCTGATGGCGTGCGATAAGCACATTGTTCTTTGTAGTCAGTTTCATAGATTAACTTTTCTTTAATGTGCCAACACCTATGAACATGAGTACAGTACCCACAACAGTGATCGCAGCACCAAGGATCATAACAGTTGTGACTGGCATGAAGGTAAATAGCTGTCCACCGATAAGACTTGCTAACAAGCCACCAACAGTGGCTGTAACGCCAACAACAGCCTGTCCTTTATTACGATCTTCTGGTGCGACAATCTCATTGGCAAGATATACGCCTCCCGGCACAAGAATTGCATAGGAGAACATCTGTAATACCATGATGAAATAGAAGACATACATGTTTGGACAGAAGGCGACAAGGATGTGCTTGATACTGTAAAAGACGACAGCGATGCACATGAGTTTGTTAATGGAGAGTTTCTTGAGAATCAGACCAAAGGCAAACATGGTTGGAAGTTCACACATTGCCTGGATGAAGAGGGCTGTGCCCTGAAAACCTTCTACAGTACCTTCAATTGACGAAGCTTCCGGTCCGATGATGTTACCGATGACTTTGGCAATATACGTGTTGAGAATCATATGCGCAAAGTAGATGAGAACCATGGAAAGAACCGGGATGATAATCTTTTTGTATTTGTTGAAGAAAGCACCGTAGGAAAGAGATTCCTGTACAACACCAGATTCATCAGATTCGATCTTTGGTGCAGCTGGCATGATTTGTACAAGAAGTAATGTTGCGATGGAAAAGGCAATGATATAGATCGGGAAGATTGTTCTTCCTACTAATGCCCAAAGCTGTCCAAGCAATGCTGAACCTACCGCATATGCGGCAGAACCAACACCTCTTCCAAGGCCGTAGTTGATGGAAGCACCATCTTTTTCGTAAATGAAAGCCATACTGTTGAGAAATGGCATGCCCGCCGATGCACTTGTAAAGGCAATGATAGAAACGATGACGGTGAGAATGTTTCCTTCAGGAAGTACAAGAAGCAGTGCGGAAGTGATGATGGTCACGATCATCGTAATGGAAATGAATTTTTTCTCATCAAGTTTTTCCGATTTGTCGATGATGGAACCAAAGGCGGTCTGCGAGACAAGACCACAGACACTGATCAGGGTGATGATGATACCTGTAGCGCTGTCGTCAAATCCGGATTGTGAAAGGAAATTGTACGCATAGCCGGCTGTTGCACAGAGAAGCATGAGATATGCCGCATTGATGCACGCATACTTGAGATTCAGATGTTTGTATTTCATACCGTTCTCCTTGATAAGATTAATATTAGCAGAATTGCCTGAAAGCGGTCACAGGAGCAACAAATTTTGAAACAATATGCCGGAATTGTATCTTACAAAAAAGAGTACCGGAACCGGTACTCAGTGTTTAAGAACTTCTTTGATGAGCATGAATAATTCTTCATCATTACTATATGGATGAATATGGAAATACGGATCACCCGTAAGCATCGCTGAAAGCTGTGTGTCTTTTGGACGGTAGAAGATATGCACAGGTTTGCCGAGCTTTTCTGCATAGGCTAGTTCATAGCCTACTCCAAGAGAAGGATGTGAGCATTCGGCAATGACCATGTCACATTCCCGTAACCAGTTTGTGTCCTGTTCATAGATGAGACTGTCTTTATCCCTTCCCTGTTCAAGGATGGAACGGGAGAGGTCTCCTACTTGTTCGGTGAGAACAGTATCTGTTTCATTGATGAAAGAGATGGCTCTCTGGTAAAGAGAGGCATCTTCTCTTCCACCACGTATTGAACCTGCAAAATAGATTTTCATATCGTTAACCAATAAACTTAGACCAGTAGCCCTGTACAAAGATAAAGAGAACGATGAGCGGAATGACAATCATGGCATAGTTGCGCAGCCACTTTGGCATTTTGAGACCTTCACCGCTGTTTGCCTCATCGAGGAAGTTCTTCCAGCCCCAGCCATATCTTGTTGTACAGAACAATACATAGAGCAAAGAACCCAATGGTAACAGGTTGTTGGAGACGATGAAGTCTTCAAGATCCAATATGGTAGAACCTTCACCAAGTGGGGCAAATGCACTCCATAGGTTATAGCCAAGCACAGATGGCATGGATAATACAATAATGGCTATGAGGTTGAAACCAATTGCCTTCTTTCTGGAACAGCCTGTGAGGTCCATCCAGAAAGCGACGATGTTTTCAAATACCGCAATGATGGTACTGACTGCCGCAAATACCATGCAAAGGAAGAAGATCGCACCCCAGATAGCACCTCCTGGCATGGAGTTGAAGATGTTAGGCAGGGTGATGAAGATGAGGTTAGGACCAGAGTCAGGGTTGATACCAAAGGCAAAGCTTGCCGGGAAGATGATCAGACCGGAAAGCAGGGCAATGGATGTGTCAAGGATGGTGATGTAGACAGCTTCACCAGCGAGTGTTCTCTTGCGTTCAATGTAGCTGCCAAAGATTTCCATGGCACCAATGCCGAGGCTCAATGTGAAGAAGGACTGCCCCATGGCTGCCGAAACGACTTCCATGATACCTGCTTCCTGCATTTTGCCAAAGTCAGGCAGAAGATAGAAGGAAAGACCAGCACCTGCACCTTCCAGGGTTACCGAACGCACCGCAAGGATGATCATAAGAGCAAGTAATAAGATCATCATGTACTTGGTAATGCGTTCTACACCTTTTTGAAGACCCAGGGAAACAATGCCAAAGCAGGCAACGATGATGATGATCATGAAGATGGTCATCGTCACAGGATCTGCTAACAGTGAAGAAAACGCATTGGCAACACCGGTTGTGTCCAGTCCTGTAAACTGACCGGTTGCCATCTTGAACAAGTACAGCAACAGCCATCCGGCAATGTTTGTATAAAACATCATGAGCAGGTAATTTCCCGCGAGACCAAACCACTTATACCAGTGCCACTTTGTGCCTTTTGGTTCCAGTGTTTCAAATGCCGTAGCGATACTCTTGTGCGAACCTCTGCCTACCGCAAATTCCATGACCATGATTGGAAGACCGAGGATCACAAGAAACAGCAGGTAGATGAGAACAAATGCTGCACCACCGTATTGACCGGTGATGTAGGGAAAACGCCACACATTTCCAAGGCCTATCGCACAGCCTGCAGAAATGAGAATGAATCCCAGGCGGGATCCGAATTTTTCTCGATTCATAAAACTCCCCTTATTTGACAAATGTCTTGTATATTATAGTGTTTTTTCCCTGTCTGAAACTATTATTTGGAAATAGGGAAACTTTATTCCAATTAGATTGAGAATTCAGGAAACCATGCGATAATTGAGAAAGAGAAAATGAGGTAAAGATCATGGATATGGAAGAAAAAACCCTCACTAAAGAATATGTCTTCGAGGGAAAGATTCTCAATATGCGCAAAGATACAGCAGAGATGCCAGATGGCCTTGTTGTTGAACGGGAAGTAGTTGAACACCCGGGCGGGGTGGGGATTGCTCTGGAAGATGAAGAAGGACGTTTCTATTTTGTAAAGCAATGGCGCTATGCGCATGGTGAACAAACACTTGAATTCCCTGCCGGCAAGAAGGAAGCCGGGGAAGATCCGTTGAATACCGCAAAGCGGGAAATTGTCGAAGAGACCGGTTATGAAGGAAAGGACTGGGTATATCTTGGCAAGATGTATCCGACACCTGCATATGATACAGAGGTTGTTGCATTCTATTATGCAAAGCAGTCAGATTTCAAAGGACAACATCTCGATGAAGATGAGTATATCAATCTGGAGAAGTATACCCTTGATGAAATGATTGAGAAATGCGTCAGGGGAGATATCCCGGATGCCAAGACGATGTCCATGCTTTTATTGATTCAGGCAAAGAAGGAAAGAGGAGAACTATGAGAGCAATTACAGCAGAAGATTTATTGACATACAGGTTTATTGAAAACCTGCAATATAACAAGGATGGCAGTATGCTTGCCTACCAGATTGCCTTTGCGGACAAAAAGAAGAATACATACCACAGGAATGTATGGGTGTATGAAGATGATCTGAACAGACAGCTGACTTCTACATTGGATGCGTCCATTGTGTGTTGGAAGGATATCCATACATTGTTAGTGCGCCGGGAAACAGAAGAGAAGAAAGAAGGCTATACCGAACTGTTTGCGATCGATGTGTTTGGTGGAGAAGCGATGCCTGTTGCACAACTGCCTCTTACCATCAAGGAGATGAAGCGGGCAGAAAATGGTATGTACTATGCACTTTGTACCATTGATACAAATTGTCCGGATTTCTATAAACTGGATGAAAAACAGCAGGAAGAAGTCATAAATGAGAAAAAAGACAATGCGGACTACCAGGTGATTACAGAAATTCCATTCTGGATGAATGGACAAAATTACATCAATGGTATGCGCACTGCTCTGTTTGCGATTTCTTCTGACTTTACAACAGTCGAAAGACTGACTACACCATTGTTTGATACAGGTGAGATGCTCGTGGATGGTAATGATGTATACTTCACCGGTTATGAAAGAAAAGCGGTGCGCAGTATGTTCAACCAAGTCTATGTCTACCATGGTGAAAGCAAGGAGATGGAGACAGTGTATGGTGGTGATGATCTGACGATCAGTTCTCTTTTTAAGCTTGAAGGAAAACTCTATGGACAGACAACTGACCATAAGACATATGGTACAAATGAGACAAAGTACATATCCCAGATTGAAAATGGTCAGGTGACAAAGATCATCAAGCCGGAATTCTCTCTGCATTGTTCTGTTGGTGCAGATACGATGCTTGGTGGAGGAAAGAGTGCTGCGGTTTGTGACAAAGGCTGGGTGACAACCACTACCGAAGATGTGCATACACCACTCTATGTGTTTACAGGCAGTGAACAGATGGAACGCATAGATTGTGGAAAGCTGTCTATTTCCTTTATGGATGCAGTGAAGGATCATGTGGCAGTTTGTGCAGAAAGTGATGAGTCACTGGCAGAGATTTATGTGTTGACAGAAAGTGGTTTTGAAAAGATTACTTCCCATAATGACCATGCGTTGGTGAACTGCTATGTGGCTGCAGCTGAAGAGGTTTCCTATACATCCTGTGGTGAAAATCTCAAGGGGTGGGTGTTGAAGCCAAAGGACTATGACCCATCAAAGAAATATCCGGCAGTACTTGAGATTCATGGTGGTCCTCGTACTGTCTATGGTACAAGGTTCAACCATGAGATGCAGATGCTGGCGGGGATGGGGTTCTTTGTGTTCTTTACCAATATCCGTGGTTCGGATGGAAGAGGTGATGCATTTGCGGATATCCGTGGCAGATATGGTGAAGTGGATTATCAGAACCTGATGGACTTCACGGATGCAGTACTTGCGGCATATCCATCCATTGATGAAACACGTGTTTGTGAAACAGGTGGTTCTTATGGTGGTTTTATGACCAACTGGATTATTGGTCATACGCACAGGTTCTGCTGTGCAGTGTCACAGCGTTCCATTTCCAACTGGATTTCCAAGAGTTTCATCAGTGACATCGGTTTCTACTTTGGACCTGACCAGTGTGGTACAGGAGATGATCCATTCAACTTTGATAAACTCTGGGAACACTCACCTCTTAAATATGCAAAGGGTGCTGTAACACCAACCCTCTTCATCCATTCCGATGAGGACAGAAGATGTCCACTGCCAGAAGGGATGCAGATGCTGACGTCACTAGCGCTGCAGGGGGTGGAGACAAAGATGGTTGTCTTCCATGGCGAAACCCATGAACTTTCCCGCAGCGGCAAACCACTCCACAGACTGAGAAGGTTACATGAAATTGCCGACTGGTTTGTAAACCATACAAAAAAAGAGGACTAAGCCTCTTTTGCAGATGAAAGGCGGCGTAGGGAGAGTTCCTTCCGGATGACTTCCTGTTCTGCCTCACTCAATTGTTTTTTCAGGTAATACAGAAGAAGTGCATCAGGCATAAACTTGTATTTTGCACAGACAATTTCATCCACAATGGTATCAGTATTTTTGTGCATATGATTACCTCCTGTGGTGATATTAGCAAAATAAAGAGAGGTGAGTGTACCTGGATGGGTACAATAAAAACATGATAAAAGCAATCTTTTTTGACATCGATGGTACATTGGTCAGCTTTGTTACACATCGTGTACCGGAAAGTACATTGCGCACATTATGGGAATTGAAGAAAAACGGTATTTTGCTGTTTATTGCAACAGGCAGGTCTAGGGATGGTCTAGGTGTTTTGGAAGAGTTTCCTTTTGATGGCTATGTGACGATGAATGGACAGTATTGTTTTACCCGGGATGGCACTGTGATTTATGAAAACACCATTCCCAGGAAAGACTTGTTATTGTTGAAACAAGAGCTGGATAAGCATCCTTTTCCTTGTGGGTTTGAAATGCCGGATGGAAAAATATTCAACTATCGGGATGAGCGGGTTGATGAAGTTCATGCGATTACGCTGAATGATGATCAGCCGGCTGGAGATATAACGGGTATTGAAGATAAAAAGGTATACCAGGTTATGGCATTTTTGAATGAAGAGGAAGAAAAGGCAGTGATGGAGAAACTGCCGGATTGCATCAGTGCTAGATGGTATCCAACTTTCTGCGATATTTCTCCTGTTGGCGGAACAAAGGTCAAAGGTATGGACTGCTTTGCCAAAAAGTTTGGGTTTGATATGGAAGAAACCATGGCGTTTGGGGATGGCGGAAATGATCTTGCCATGCTGGAACATGCTGGAACCGGTATAGCAATGGCAAATGGTGTACAAGCATTGAAAGAAGCTGCCGACTATATTACAGATGATGTGGATCATGAAGGAGTCCGTAAAGCCTGCATACGGTATCATTTGATCAAAGGAGAATAAGTATGTACAAAATTATAGCATGTGACCTCGATGAAACACTTTTGCGAAAAGACAAGACAGTATCAGAAGAAGATATTAAGGCAATTCATGCATTTGAAGAAGCCGGAGGACTATTTGTCTGTGCAACAGGAAGACCGTTCTGGACGACGGTTGATACACTAAAACAGCTTGGACAGCTTGGCAGAGAAGGCAGGTATGTTATTTCTTTCAATGGTGGTGCCATAACGGAAAATAAGGATAACAGGCTGCTTCACTTTGCCGGGATTACTTTTGAACAGGCTTCTATGCTCTATGAAAGAGGTATGCGATATGATGTCTGTATGCATGTCTATACGAAGGATGTTGTCTATGCATACAACATCAATCAGGATGAACTCAATTATCTGGACAGAAGACAGGCAGTTACTGTGATTGAGAACAAAGATCTGGAATTTTTGAGAGGTACAGATATTGTCAAATGCCTCTATGAGAATACAAATTACGACTACCTGAAGTCCATTGCCGGTGAGATTGAAGACCTGACAAAGGATATGGATGTGAGTTATTCGTCCAACAGATATCTTGAATTCAACAAAAAAGGTGTCAATAAAGGTTCCGGACTTGCTAAACTTGCTGAGATGCTCGGTGTGGATATGAAGGATACCATTGCGGTAGGAGATAATTTTAATGATCTTCCGATGATTCAGGCTGCAGGTCTTGGGATTGGCGTAGCCAATACGGTAAAAGATATGAAACTGCTCTGTGATGTGCTCACTGAGGCAACTTGTGAAGATAATGCGATCAGTGAAGTTATTTACAAATATGCACTGAAGTGATTGTTTTCGCAGCTTTCTTGGGTGTTAAGAAGACGGTGAAAGGGTGCAGAAATAAAGAAACAAGCAGTGATGATTCACTGCCTGTTATCATTCTTGCCTTTCTGTTCAATCTTTTCTCAAGCTTTGATGATCTGTTTCAGCAATGAGAAGAACTTCACCTTCTTGCCATATAGCAATACACCTGTACGGTAGATCTTTGCGGAAAGCTTTCCAATCAATAACAGGGAAATGATCAGTACGATGATCGAACCTGCTATTTCAAAGGTTGAAACAGTGCTCATACCGATGCGGGTAAACATCGCCATCGGAGAAGAAAGAGGGAACCAGGAAGCCGCAATCATGAGCGGTGTGTCCACATCTCCACTGCTGATGCCAAAGACAACAATCATAAATGCCGCAATGAAGATGAAGGTGAGCGGTGTTAATGCTGTACTCAGATCTTCAATTCTGGAAACGGTAGAACCGATCGCTCCATAGAGGAAGGCATAGATGAGATAGCCTAGCAGGAAGAAGATGAGCATATAGACTAACAGGTGCACCGGTATATCGAACAACAGCTGTAACAATGGGTTATCACCCCAGGCATCCGGATTGAGGTTATAGAACAGGAGTGCTGAACCAAAGACTACCCCAAGCTGGAACAGCCCAGCAATGCACGATGCCAACACCTTGCCAAACATCATGGATGTTGGATTGGCTGTCGCAATGAGCAGTTCCATGACCCTGGAATCTTTTTCGGCAGCTACGTGTGATGCGACCATCTGTCCATACATAGCAATGACCATATAGAGTGCCATGATCATAATATAGGTATAGAGGAAGTTTGTGACCTGATCCTGTCCAAGACTTTCTGTATCATGGGAAACAGACAAGGACATGATCATCTGTGTATCAGATGAGCTGACACCGAGTTCTTCAAAAGCCTGTGCACGGATGACTTCATTGAGTGCTGCATCCACGGTTTCAGTATTGGTGTCATACATGCCGAGGTTGTCCACATAGTATGTGTAGCGGCTGATGGAATCTTCCGCAAAGACAAAGGCACATTCAGCTTCTTTGTTTTTGATGCGGGTTTCGATTTCTTCTGTAGAATTGCTTTCTACTGTTTCAATGGTATAGGTCGGAAAGGACTGTACAAAGACTGGTTCAAGCAGTTCATTTTGATCAGATGAAAGAATCATGACCGGTTTTTCTTCATCAGAATCAGAGATGAAAGAAGATATCATGTCCGGCACAAACATCATCAGGGCAAGCACTGCCACAAGCAGTGCGGTGATACCGATGAATACTTTGTTTTTGAAATATTCGAGAAGTTCAAACTTCAGGATGGTCATAAACTGTTTCATGCTCTGTCTCCTTCCGTATAGTCCACAAAGATATCGGTGAGTGTTGGTTCATAGACTTTGATTTCATCTATGTCATAGTGTTTTGTCAGTTGTAACATGACTTCATTTTTCTGCTGTTCTTCATCTAATGTGATGAGCAGGTTGTTTTTGTCATCCAGTGTTCCACCATAGTTTTCTTTGATGGCATTCACATCTTTAGAACGGATGATGAGTTTGTTGCGGGGATAGGTATGACGGATGTCATCCAGTGCCCCATGCACAACAATTTCACCATGGTTCAATATGGCAATGTCATTGCAGAATTCTTCGATATAGTTCATCTGATGACCAGAGAAGAAGACGATCTTGTCATTGTGAATCTGTTCATGGACAACGTCTTCCAATACCCTTGCATTGACAGGGTCAAGACCAGAGAATGGTTCATCGAGAACGATGATGTCCGGATCATTGATCAGGGCAGTGATGAGCTGTACTTTCTGCTGGTTGCCTTTGGATAAGGTATCGAGTCTTTTGTTTGCGGCATCTGATAGTTCAAGTCTTTCCAGCCATTCTCTGCACTTTGTTTGTGCTTCCTTATGACCAAGTCCCTTCAGCTCTGCAAAGTAGACAAGCTGGTCGAGGATTTTCTTTTTTGGATACATGCCTCTTTCTTCCGGGAGGTAACCGATTTTGATTTTTGAGATGTCTATTGGCTTTCCATCAAGCAGTATTTCACCACTATCTGCCTGGAAGATGTTGAGCAATATGCGGATGGTCGTTGTCTTGCCAGCACCGTTTCTTCCGAGCAGACCAAGTGCTTTTCCGCTTTCAGCATGTATGTTTATGCCTTTGAGAACATGGTTTTCTCCAAAGGACTTATGGAGTTCTTTGATTTCGAGTTTCATGATTGTTTCCCTTCTTTGAGTATTGTGTGTGCATAGGTGAGTTCGATGAAAATATAGAGAATCATGAGGATGAAGATGACAAATGTACCGGTATGGAACAATACATTTGAAATCAATGCCACGATCATCATGGCAATGATGCCTTTACATCCTGCCTGCATCGCTTTCATGGAAGCTTTATACACCGCCATCTGTTCTGCTTCATCCAGGCTGTTGAAATAGAGCTGCTGCCAGTTCTTGTCACCTGGTTCACCTTCTTTGTGATATGCCTTTTTGATAATCTTGTAGATTGCGGCAGTGGTAAATCCACTGACAAGGGAGAAAACCATTTCCAGGGCAAGCTGGATGTAAAACAGGGTGTATTGTTCATCCATTTCTCTGACCAGGTACCAGTCGATGGTTTCACAGATGAAGAAGATGGCAAGGACGGATGAGAAACTTGCGAAGATGATGAAGCGGGCATTGACCTTTGACATCTTGTTTTCAATGGCATCTGCTTCTTCATCTTCTGCCTCTTCCACCCTGGCGATGGACTGTAACAGGTAGTTTCTTGTTTTGATGAAACTGTAGATGATGAGAATGATGAGCAGGATGATGACAGGGATGATGATCTGTATCAGTCCACCTTTGATGAGTGCAGGAAGGTTACTGAAGTTGTTATGTCTGATCAGTGTGCCTATGCCATAGCCAAAAACCCCTCCCGCCAGCATTGCTATGAGCAATATCGCAATGAACCGCTTTGTGCCTCCAAATTGTTTTTTCATTGTGTGTCGTCCTCCCAGGTGAAAATGTCTTCTACGGTAACGTTCAGTACCTTTGCGATTTTGAGTGCCAGAGCGACCGATGGTGAATAGTCACCGCGTTCGATCTGGGAAATAGTCTGTCTTGATACACCGCATAAATGACCGAGTTCTGTCTGGTTGATGTTGTGCATACTGCGGAATTCTTTGAGCCGGTTATATAGGGGCATTCTCACCTCTCCTTTCCATTTTGACAACTTTCCTTGTCAATTACAGTATATAAATGACAACTATAGTTGTCAATATGTGATTTGTAGTCATTTTCACCAAGTTTTTCTCTCTTTTGGATACAATAGAAGAAACAGGAGGACAAGCATATGGAAAACAGATATGACATTGCCATCATCGGTACAGGACCGGCAGGGCTTGAAGCCGCAATTACCGCAAAGGTAAGAAATAAAAACATCATTCTCTTTGGGAACAGTGACTTATCCAGGAAGATGCAGGTAGTCGACCATCCGATTCTCAACTACCTTGGCCTTCCTTCCGTCACGGGTAAAGAAATGGCAGCCGCCTTTACAAAACAACTCGAAGAGCTGAACATTTCCATCACGGAACACAAGGTCACAACCGTCTATGCCATGGGTGGTTACTACATGTTACAGACAGATGATAACCAGTTTACTGAAGCCACAACTGTTATACTCGCTTCTGGAGTGGTGGCTGGTAAGCCATATCCCAATGAAGAAAAGCTGCTTGGAAGAGGTGTGAGCTATTGTGCAACATGTGATGCCCCACTTTACAAAGACAAGGCTGTTGCGGTCATCGGTGGTTCTTTACATGAAGAAAGCGAAGCGGACTTCCTTGGAGAAATCTGCTCACATGTGTATTACTTCCCACTGTATAACAGTGAACCGGAGTTTAAAACAGATGTAGAAGTGATCAGGGAAAGACCTGTGGAAATCCTAGGGGAAAACAAGACGGAAGCATTGCGCACGGACAAGAACACCTATCCGGTGGATTGTGTATTCGTTCTGCGTGAAGCCCAATTCCCGGGACAGATGGTACCAGGACTTGAAACAGAGGGTAACAGGGTTGTGGTAGACCTTTCCATGAAGACAAACCTGCCTGGTTTCTTTGCGGCAGGTGATATTACCGGTCAGCCATACCAGTACATCAAATCAGCTGGACAGGGTAATGTTGCGGCACTTTCTGCTGTAGATTACCTTGCAAAAATGAATCAGAACTGAGAAGACCGCTTTCATGCGGTTTTTTCTATAGGAGGCAGGATATGGAGAAGTTTAAAGAATTTGCCCTGGATAAGGAAAAGGACATAGTCATCACATTGTATAAACAAGGCGAAGACATGTACTATGCCCTTTCTACGCCTAACCACACAACCGGCAACCTCATCCGCAATTTTGCAAAACTATGTCATCTGCCACTTTCCAAAAACAAGGATGGTCTCTTTGTCATTCGTGGACAGGTACCATGTTTTATCAATGGCAATAATGAAAAGGTCTATATCTTTTCCCTCAGGGATATTACCGCTGCCAACATCTATTCGGATGGAAGGATAGAACAAAGGGCGTCCGTACCTGCGATTTCCAAAACCCTGATGTCACAGACAAAGGACTACCACCTTTCCTTTTTTAAAACTGTTGTCAAAACATTCATCCCGGCTTCCTGCAAGTTCAACAGTGACCTTCACACCCATATGAATGCCAACCTGCCATCAGATATCTATATTGCCCTTGCCATATATCATCAGCTCATCTGTCCAAAGGACTTCATGGAGAAGGTGCGGTTGAAATGCACTGCAACGCAGGAAGAAATCAGCTTTGCACAACTCTTATTAAAGAATCGGGAAGATGCCATGACCAATATCAACCGCATCCGCACTGCCCTGGCTGTAAGAAAGGATGGACAGGCGGTGTTTACGGACCTTGAAGAAGTCTATAAGCTTAGATACGTATTCACCAAAGGCAGTCCTGTAAAGCAAAAGATAGAACTATCCTCAATTGATCGCATACCGGATGAAACCATTCGTCATGTCTTAAAACAAATCGTCATTGACCATTCATCAACATACAAAAACAACACCCTGTACCAGGACTTGCTGTTGTGGATCGCAAGGCACTATGCAGCACATGGTATACGCTATGCGGAAATCTCTGATACTTCCTTGTGCAAAGCAGAAAGTGCACTAACAAACCTCAGTGCAATGCACGCCATCCTGCCACAAATCACAAAGGAAACCGGTGTGACCATCCGTTTCCTTGCCGGCATACGAAGGATTGCCCTCAACAATGAAGAAGACAGGGAGGAAACACTGTCCAAAGGACTGCAGGTATTGCGGGCAATAGCTGATGACCCATACATTGCCGGTAGTGACATTCTCGGTGAAGAAGTCAATGACATCCGGGAACTGAAACCGGTGATCAAAGAACTTGTTTCGATTGCTAAAGACATTCCTTCCTTTGTCATCCGCATTCATGCCGGGGAAAATGACTGTCTGCGTGACAATGTCGCTAACAGTATTGAAATGGTTATTGAAACGATGGAAGAAGGACAGCCAATGCCAATGGTGCGCATTGGTCATGGTCTATATACGGCTAACCTCTATTCGAAGAAGGGAAAGCACCTGCTTGAGCTGTTGCACAACAGTCATGCAATATTGGAATTTCAGATCACATCCAATGTGCGGCTGAACAACCTCAGTTCCCTGGCTCACCATCCACTAAAACAATACCTCCATCATGGTGTAGCCTGTGTACAGGGAACAGATGGTGGAGCACTCTACGGAACAGATTCCATCGATGAACAGCTTGCTTTGGAAAGGCTGCTCGACCTGGATGAAGAAGATCTTTTACTGATGAAGAAAACAGAGAACAGAGTCATAGAAAATGGTATGGCTGCTTTGCGTACAAAAGCAGAACAATTGGAACAGGACAGGCATGGAAAACCGATTGATTTGTACTACAGGGAAAAGATTGAAAGGGAAAAAGAAATAGTGATAAAGCTCGATAGTAGTGCCATGGTAGAGACAAAGCATGTGTTTGAAAACACATGCATGAATGACAGAATTCCAATTGTGATTGCGGGTGGAAGTTTCAACAACGACCAGCATGTGACAACAATGCATCAGGAAGAAAAGGCAATGCTCGATAAACTGATCGATGGTGTGGATGGTGAGAAAGTATGCTTTGTTGTGGGACATACATTGCGCGGTTATGAAAAATATGTGGTAGAAAGGTGTGGTGACAGGATTCCGGTCATTGCCTTTGTGCCTGAGGAACTAACCATGCAGGAATGTGAAAGGCTGAAAAGGGAAGGTGTACATGTCTTTGTAAGCAAAGCACTAAGAGCGATGGAGTTATATAAGGGCATCAGTGAAGAAATCTTCAAAAGAAGAAGGTATGTCCTTGTGGTTCTCGATGGTAACAGTCCGGCAAACAACCTCATCCAGGAAGCCCACAATGGTCTTTCAAGACACAATATCTTCATCAATGGACATAGCCGTGTGTTACAACAGAAAGCACAATCCCTGAAAGGCTATGTACATGTATTGCATTCTGCAGAAGATATACTTGCGATACTAAAAAATGCGGAATGATCCGCATCTTATAGTCCTTCGATATGGCGGTAGAGCGAATGTGCAATACCGTCTTCTTCATTGGATAAGGTAATTTCATCCGCAATGGCTTTGACCCCGTCCTGCGCATTGCCCATGGCTACACCAATGCCGGCATATTCCAGCATCGGAATATCATTTTCCGCATCACCGAAGGCGATGCATTCTTCTGGTTTGATGCCAAGTTTTGCCATGGCTTCTCTCAGGGCTGCACCCTTATCAATACCAAGGGATGTGTATTCATAATAGAAGTTGGATGTGAACATACAGGAAAGTGTGTCCTTGAATGGTTCCCGCATTTCCTGCCAGTGAGCCTGCAGGTAGTCAGAATCACCAGCGGTGAGAATCTTGTTTACCGGGAAGTTTGTGAACTTTGCCAGGTCTTCACATTCCATGAGACGGTAGTTGTTCATGCGGGATTCATATTGCACAACATTGAATTCCTGATCACCGTTTTTGACCATGCAGTGGTAGACATCTTCCACAACCATGTATTCCCCATAGGTCACAATCGGAATGACATCGAACTTCTTCATGTGTTCAAGAACTGCTGTGACAAGTTCTGGTTTGATTGTCACATCAACAAGTACTTCCTTGCTTTCACAATCGATGACACGGGCACCGTTGTAGCAGACAAACAATCCATGGTGCATCCACATGTTCAAAAGATCACCATAGTTGCTGAGACCTTTGGCAGGTCTGCCGCTGGCAAGGACAAGGCGGATGCCCCTGTCCTGCGCATTCTTTAATGCGGTAAGTGTTTCTGGTGTGATTTCTTTCTTACTGTTGGTCAGCGTACCATCAATATCAAGTAAAATTGCTTTAATTGCCATAGTTTAACCCCTCGTTGGTTTTATGGTACCATAAACTCATCGGAATTCTTTCATCGATATACATTAATGGTTAGAATTCAGAAAATCAGTACGGGGGTAGTTATATGCTAATCGCATTAATTCTGTTCATTATCATGTATGTGCTGCTGTTGACATTTTCCAACCAGCGGTGGCTTGTGTCGCTTGGCTTTGCGGCATTGTTCATCATTACCGGCATATTGCCATTCTTTAATGCTCTGGGTGCCATCAACTGGAATGTCATCATGATGCTCGCCGGTACAATGATCACCGTTGAATTGTTCAATGAAAGCAAAATGCCTGTGCGCATGGCTGAGGCACTGTTGAAAATCACACCAACTGTGCAATGGGCAGTTGTAGCACTTTCCTTGTTTGCGGGTATCATTTCTGCTTTTGTGGACAATGTTGCGACAGTACTCATGGTTGCACCGGTTGGTCTTGCGGTCGCAAGGCAGCTCAAAACCAATCCGGTTCCGGTCATTGTTGCCATTTCTGTTTCTAGTAATCTGCAGGGTGCCGCAACCCTTGTCGGGGATACGACAAGTATATTGTTAGGTTCTTATGCCAACATGAGTTTCAATGACTTCTTCTGGTTCATGGGCAAGCCGGGCATAACCTTTGCGGTAGAAGCTGGTGCACTTGCGACTATACCGGTGCTGTTATTTTTGTTTCGGCATGACAAAAACAAAATTTCCGGTTCGACAAGAACTGTTGTTCAGGACCATGTGCCAACGGTTTTGATGGTTGGAACAATCGTCTCATTGATTATCGCTTCCCAGTTTCCAAACAGGCCGGAGCTCACCAACGGTATCATCTGTTTGGCATTTGCCTTTATCGGTGTCGTTTATGAAATGGTCAGAAGACATTCCGGCAAAGTGGTGGAAAGAGCCATCAAAGCAGTGGATTATCAGACATTGTTATTGTTATCTGGTTTGTTTATGGTTATTGAAGGTATTACTGAAGCAGGTGTCATCGATGCCATTGCGGATGTCTTCGTCAATATCGGTGGCAGTTCTACATTGTTGATGTATGTCATGATCGTTGGTGTATCGGTCGTCCTTTCTGCCTTCATCGACAACATTCCCTATGTTGCGACCATGTTGCCGGTAGTTGGTGGTATTGCCGAAATCCTCGGTGTAGATCCATATCTTTTCTATTATGGACTGCTTATCGGTGCTACCCTTGGTGGAAACATCACACCGGTTGGTGCATCTGCCAACATTGCTGGTATCGGCATTCTGCACAAAGAAGGTTATGAAGTTAAAACAAGAGACTTTGTGAGAATTGGTGTTCCTTTCACACTGATT
The DNA here is from genome assembly GCA_905201565.1 of uncultured Erysipelotrichaceae bacterium. Lineage (GTDB taxonomy): Bacteria > Bacillota_I > Bacilli_A > Erysipelotrichales > Erysipelotrichaceae > Bulleidia. The sequence continues at coordinate 19,744 of CAJKOS010000001.1, read as the reverse complement.
GCTGCTATTGCTGGTGCACTGGTTCTCTATCTCATCTGGGCTTAACAAATGTTAAAAATCTCCTATAATAGGTTCTGCGGTTTTTCCGCCGTCAGTAGCGGCTACCTGACGTAACCCAAAATAAGGAGATTTTACAAATGAACAAAACAAAGATGAGCACGTTTGTCCGTGTTGCCATGATTGCGGCAATCTACACGGTCATATCACTCGTTCTCGCACCGTTTTCCTTCGGCAACATCCAGGTGAGAATTGCTGAAGCACTGACCATTCTGCCACTGTTTTACAAGCCATCCATCTATGGTGTAACACTGGGATGTTTCCTCACAAACCTGTTGGGCGCAATGCTCGGTGTCAATCCGACAGGTCTCATAGATGCTGTGATCGGTACCTTGGCAACATTCCTTGCGGCAGAATGCACATACTATCTGAAAGAGAAGTTAATCCATGGTGTTCCGGTATGGAGTATTCTCATGCCGGTAGTCTTCAACTTCCTTTTTGTCGGTACAGAACTTGCCGTGCTGTTCTTTGAGGGCAGCCTGTTCCTTGGCATTGTCATCATGGGAACAGAAGTTGCAATTGGAGAACTCATTTCCGTCATCGTCGGCTATTTTCTTTCCAAAGCCCTGGCAAAACGGAATCTCTTTGCCTGAACATAGACAACAACTGCAAAGCCGTAGCAGTTGTTTTTTTATTAGTAAAACTGATGTATGTAATCGGAAATCTGAATTGAAGCAAGTTGTCCAGATTCATAAAATGTCAGGGTAAACAAGGCATTTGGAAAGGAGAAGAAATGAACGATTTTCAATTTCAAAATACAACAAAGGTCTATTTCGGCACAAACCAGCTGCATCATTTACATGAAGAAGTATTGCGTTATGGGGATAAGGTGTTGCTAGTCTATGGCGGCAGTTCCATCAAACGAAACGGCCTGTATGAGCGTGTGGTGGAAGAATTACTGAAGAATCAGATTACATTATTTGAATTGTCTGGTGTTGAACCGAATCCTCGCCACACAACCGTAAACAAAGGTGTTGCCATTTGCAGAGAACATGGGATTCAGGTAGTGCTGGCAGTTGGTGGAGGTTCCGTAATTGATTGTTGTAAAGCTATTGCTGCAACAACTTTATCAGAATCAGATAATATCTGGGATCTTGTAGAGAAGCGGGTCAGCTGGAAGGATGCTCTGCCTGTCATTGCCATGCCGACAATTGCATCCACTGGCAGTGAAATGGACAAATCTTGTGTGATTTCAAATGTGGAACTGGGTGTAAAGAGTGGAATTAACGGGGAGGTTCTTCGCCCTAAAGCAGCTTTCCTCAATCCGGAAAATACCTTTACCGTACCTGCAAAGCAGACAGCTTGTGGCGGATTTGATATCATGGCGCATCTGTTTGATATGAATTATTTTGTCAATTCTGACAAGTATCCATTGCAGTTTAATGTGGTGGAAACATTGTTGAAGACAGTGCGGGAACAGCTGCCTGTTGCCATTCGAGAACCGGAAAACTATGCGGCAAGGGCAACGCTGCTCTATGCCGCAAGCTGGGCACTCAACAGTTTCTGTACTTCTGGTTTCAAAACACAGCCTTCCTTACATGCCCTTGAGCAATTCTCTTCTACCTATGATATGACACATGGCATGGGACTGGCAATTCTGATGCCAAAGTGGATGAAATACTTACTGGAAAAGGATGAAACAGTCATTGAGGACTTTGCCCGGTTTGGTGTAAATGTCATGGGTGTTGCGGATCGCGAGGATAAGAAAGCAGTTGCCATAGAAGCAATCGAAGCTTTACAAGCCTATATCAAAGATGAATTGGGCTTGCCGGTTCATTTATCGCAGGTGGGGATTGACAGCAGGAAGTTTGACGAAATGAAGGTTAAGGCATGTTATGGAAAAGATACATTGCCGCTTGCCTATCGTCCATTGACGCAGGAAGATTGTCTGAACATCTATCGCATGTGCGAGTAAAAGCAAAGGAGAGGGAAAACCTCTCCTTTATTCGGTGTATGTACCGCCTTCAATATTGAAATATTCTTCAAATGTGAGATTGGGGTCAATGTTGTGCATGGCTGTGGCGGTTTCTATACCAACATAGCGGTAATGCCACGGTTCATAGTCATAACCGGTAATATCTTCTTTGCCTTCAGGGTATCGCAATATCCAGCCAAAGCGGTAGGCGTTGTTGTAGAGCCACTGGCCTTGCGGCGTATTGATGAAGGTTTCGTCGAGAAATGTACCATCATCAGGGGCTTTGATATCTGCCGCTAGACCAGTCTGATGTTCAGAATAACCAGGTCTTGAAGATATGGAATCTGCGTATTCCTGTCCACTTTGAGCAACATACATATTGTAGAGATTTGTCTGGTATGCCTGGTCGCGGAACCCTGATCCAAGTACCAATGTCACCCCATCAGCCTTCGCTGCATCAAACATGGCAATCATGGCATCGGCTGCTTCTTTGCGCAATGTAGTATCTCCATGGGTTTGTGTCACATTGACATAGACTAGATCTGAAGGCTGATAGTTATCAGGCAGCGGGTGTTTCTTGTTGGCACAAAACAAAATAGAATTGGGATCATAGAGTTCCGGATTCTCTTCTTCTTGTTCATCGGGAGATGATGTAACAGCGGGTGAAGTTGTAGATGGTGTCGCAGTTTCTTCTGCAGGTTTTGCAGGGAAAAGAAGATGGAATAGCAATGAACATCCATAGAATATGGCGGTAATCATTGCCGCAAATATAATGAGAAGAACGATAAGACGGTCGACACGAATCCGTTTCTTATGTCTTATTCTATTTTTTTTGGTCATGCGATTATTCTAACATAATTGGTCAATATAGGCGCAAGTAGTCTGAAAATGATATAATAAACGAATGAAAAACGGATTGTTTATTACATTTGAAGGTCCGGATGGATCCGGAAAGACAACTGTCAGTAAGGCAGTTGTACAAAAACTGACAGAAGATGGATATGCAGTGCTTTACACCCGGGAACCGGGCGGCAGTAAGATTGCGGAAGAGGTTCGCAATGTCATCCTCGACCCGCAGAATACAGAGATGGATGCACGTACAGAAGCTTTGCTTTATGCCGCAAGCCGCAGGCAGCATCTGGTGGAAATTGTGCTTCCGGCATTGGCAAAGGGCATTACGGTGATCAGTGACCGCTTTGTGGACTCTTCCCTTGCCTATCAGGGGGCAGGAAGAGAGATTGGCATGAATGAAGTATTTGCCATCAATCAATTTGCGATTGAAAACCGGATGCCGGACAAGACGATATTCCTCAATGTTTCAGCAGAAACAGGTCTTTCCCGGATTGGCGCAAGGACATTCCTTGACCGCCTTGACCAGGAAGGTCTTGACTTCCACAAACGTGTCTATGATGGCTATCAGACAGTGATTGAACGCTACAAGGAGCGGATGATCATCATCGATGCGGAAAGAAGTGAAGCAGAAGTTGTACAGTCTGCCTATGCTGCAGTAAAGGAACTGTTAGATGCTTAAGGAGCAGTTAAAAGAAGAACAGCCCCTTGTCTATGAGGCTTTGCGCATTGCCCTTGTCAATGGGACAGTATCCCATGCATGTCTTTTTGCAGGACCGGATGTGACATGTAAAAAGGAAGCAGCACTACTGCTTGCGATGAGTCTGCTTTGTGAAAACAGGGAAGATGGCTTTGCCTGTGAAAGCTGTAATACATGCCGCAGGGTCAGAGAAAACGGACATATGGATTTTGTTCTACTCGATGGTACACAAAAAGCCATTTCCAAAGATGATGTGGATGCCCTGCAGGAAAAGTTTAGTAAGACCAGTGGGGAAGCAGGTACAGGACAACGTGTTGCGGTGTTGTTAAATGCCGGCAACAGTTCCCTTTCGGCCATGAATTCCCTGCTCAAGTTTCTTGAAGAACCAGGGAAGGATATCACGATCATCCTGACGGTGGATAACATCAGCCAGATCCTGCCAACCATTGTCTCACGGTGTACGGTGCTCTATTTTGTCCGTCCATCCGAGGACTATCTTTTGCAAAAAGCAAGGGAAAGTGGTATTGAGGAAGAAGATGTATGGTTTGTATCACATCTTGCCAAGGCAGATGAAAATGTGGCAGAGTTTGTCAAAAGTGACATGTACACCCATGCCGTTGCGATGTTGAAACAGTGCCTTGGCATCAATGGACCGTTTTCAGAATGGCTTGTGGATTATGATATCAGCTATAAATTATCTGACAGGACAGAGAACCTGCAGATGATACGCATGTTTCTGGATCTTCTGGATCTGTATTGCCATGATGTGATTCTCAAAAGACATCATGTTCCTTCCTGGTATCAGAATGCAGTACAACAGGCTGTTGGTCATCAGGAAGATTATGCAAAGCTGATCATCAGGATGCACAGGGAGAAAGACCTGTGCACAAGATTCAATGACCAGAATCTTCTGACAGCACAAATATATCAGAAAATGGAGGAATTCTTTCATGACGTTAGAAAAAGAAACTGAACAGGCGGAAGCTGTAGAAACACCCGTCTTTACCTATACGGTTCCTGTCCGCTTTGAAACAGCAGGCAGACCATATTCCTTTGGAACAGAAGACAACACGATTGCCAAAGGTGAATATGTTGTGGTCGAAACACAACAAGGAATAGAACTAGGTATATGCGAAGGGGGAGCCCTTGAAATAGCCCGCTATGGACTGCGCATGCCGACAAAACCGATATTGCGCGTAGCGACAGAACAGGACAAGAAGATGTATGAGGCAAACAAGAAGGAAAATGACCGTGCCTTTGAAATCTGCCAGCACGAAATTCATGAACTTGATCTGCCGATGAACCTGCTGAGTGCCCAGTATACACTCGACAGGGCAAAGGTCCTCTTCATCTATCTCTCTGAGACAAGAGTAGACTTCCGTGAGTTGTTAAAACACCTTGGCGCAAAGCTGCACTGCCGCATTGAACTCAGGCAGATCGGTGAACGAGACAAGGCGAGGATGGTAGGTGGCATTGGCATGTGTGGCATGGAGTGCTGTTGCAGAAGGTTCAAGTCGAGGTTCGATGTCATTTCCATCAATATGGCAAAGACACAGCTGCTCGCTTTGAACATCGACAAGCTCTCCGGTATGTGTGGAAAACTCCTCTGCTGCCTCAGCTATGAAAATGAAGACTACAAGGAGATGACAAAGGACCTGCCAAAGATGGGATCACAGGTTGAGTATGAAGGAGAGATTTACCGGATTACGAACATGAATGTCATGTCTGATGAGGCAAAGCTTGAAAACAGGGAAAATGCACTGTTTATCACATTGGATGAACTGCGCACAAAGGCAATTCCCCGCAAAGGTGTTGTCATGCAGAAAAAGAAGGAAGAAGGAAAGCCAGTCCGCAAGACTGTCATCCATACAACACAACATACAGCACCTGTCGAGAAAGAGGAACGCCCAAAGACAGAAGTGCGCACATTCTCCCGCAAGAAGCAGGAACCAGCCAAACCACACCATGAACAGCATAGTGCCAAACCGAATAGCAACAGACGTCCCCAGCATCATGAGCGTCCACGCCATGACAATGCAAAGACAGAGACACGGAATATAACGGTTCGCACATTCTCAAGAAAGAAGAAAGAAGCAGAGGAATAATGTTGCAGAGACAAAAATCGTTTACAGAAACAGGACCTGCTCTTTACCTTGTGCCAACACCGGTTGGCAATCTCAGTGAGATGACCCCAAGAGCGGTGGAAGTATTGAACAGTGTGGATGTGATTGCCTGTGAAGATACGCGCACAAGTGGACAGTTATTGAAACACTTCGGCATTCATAAAAGGCTCATTGCCTGCCAGAACTTCAATGAAGAGTCCAGTGCCATTGGAATTGTCAACCTGTTGGAAGAGGGAAACAGTGTTGCCCTGATCTCAGATGCAGGTTATCCACTGGTCAGTGACCCGGGACAAAGGGTTGTCTTCGATGTAAGAGAAGCAGGGTACCGTGTAATTCCATTATCGGGATGCAGTGCCTTTCTCAATGCCCTTGTGGCTTCGGGTCTTGTTGTACAACCCTTCATCTTCATCGGTTTTCTTCCTTCTATTGAAAATGAGAGGAAGAAGAAACTTGTGGAATATGCGGATTATCCGATGACCCTTGTGTTCTATGAAGCACCACACCGCATAGCAAAGACATTGCGGAATATGGAAGAAGTCCTTGGTGAAAGGCAATGTGTCATTGCCAGGGAACTGACAAAGTTACATGAGGAATTCCTCAGGGGAAGTATTTCAGAACTGTTGGAAGTGGCGGATGATCTCAAAGGAGAAATGGTCATCGTATGTGAAGGGTGTGCCAAAGAAACAGAAACCTACTCCGATGAACAATTGCGGCAGATGGTCGATGAAGCGGTAGAGGCTGGAACAAGCCGTTCGAAGGCAGTGAAAGAAGTTGCCCAGAAGACAGGTGTGTCCAAAAACAGAATTTATGCACTTGTTCATGGATGATGGTGTTGGGAAAACCGTGTTAACGATGTATGATAAGTACAAAGCGGAAAGGAAATTGAACGATGAGCGCTATATTTGAAGATCCAGGGCTTGCCAAAATCTTTGCGATGGTACTGCTTGCCATCATTGGTGTACTTGCCCTTGCAGTGATTATACTTGCCTTTAAGAAGAATCAGATTATCTATGTGGAGAAAGAGGTACCTGTGGAAAAACCATCGGTTCGTCCACTGCAGCCTGTTGAAGAGCCTGAGGATAACCTGGATGACTTTTCTCTTACAGCAGATGAAATCATTCCACCGGTTGTTTCTCCTGCAGAAACAGAATCTGTACCGATGCCGGATTTACCGGTGATGAACAGTGACAAGGTTGTGGAAGAAACAAAAGCGGGTATTACCGGCATATCTCTTTCAGTGACTGTTGGAAACAACACTGTCGATACTGTTGTCCGCGACTTCCCATGTCTTCTGGGACGTGAGGCCAGTTCCTGTGACATTGTCATATCGGAACCTGCTGTTTCCCGCAGACATGCCCGTTTTATCCTTGAAGATGGCACAGCCTATATTGAAGATGTTTCTGAGCATAACGGAACATACCTCAATGATACAAAGCTTCCACCTCTTGGCAGGGCAAAAATCCATGAGGGAGATGTGGTAACCCTTGGCAGGGCTAGCATTGCCATCAATGCATTTGAACAATGATTGACAAGACCTGGCAAACGAAGTGCCAGGTCTTTCTTTAGAAGGGAGATTAACAGATGAAACTATGTAAGCACTGTGGAAAAGAAATCAATGAAAGGGCGAAGTTCTGCCCGTATTGTGGTCAGCCACAGGAAGAAGAAAAGGTGGAACAGGAATCACCTGCAGAAACATTAGAGGAAAAAGCAGACAAGGTTGTGAATACCATTGCGGACAATGGAAAGAAACTGCTGGATTCAACGATCGGGGATACGAAGGTAGCACAGGATGAAGTGCTTGCCTTTATCATCAACCCTGCCGCAAAGAGCCACATGAACCCATTCATTGGCATTGTGGTCATCGTGCTTTCCCTGTTTGCCCACACATTGTTGTTATATGCCATGTTGTATGGACTGCTGGACACCTTGTTCACGCCACTCCTCAGCATGTTTGGAACCTTTGATGCAGGACTGATCCTTGAAAATGCAGGATTTGATATCCTGTCCTTCTTTGGCGGAGGCATCATCCTGACCATTGTGGTATTCTTGTTTCTATTTATGGCATCGTTTTTCGAAGACTATCAGAACAATGGAATACAGGGTACTTTTGGTACAACATGTGGTACGTTACTCGTGCCATCCCTTGTCACACTGCTTTCGGCTTTGTTGTTCTTTGTCAGCTTCATTGCCGGTACAGCACTGTTTGTTATCGCCATCAACCTGTATGTCGTCATCCTGTTATCGAGGATGAAGAAATATGAACTGACATATCTCAAAGTCATTGCCATCACATTGTTCGTCCTCATCTTCCTGTTCTTTGTCTTTAACGGCATGTCCCTTGGTTCCTTCCTTCCGGCATAATGAAAATCGTTGTTGCAGAAGGAGAACAGTTTCCGGTTCTCTATATTGGGGAAGAGGAAACAGGAATAGATGGTCTTATGTATCAGGTGAGTGACATAGACTGGAACAGGGATCTTTCCCCCTGGTACAGCCAAAAGATCTTTCGTGGTGGTGAGGACTTTGCCGGAAAGGCAGATGAATTGTTACAGGAAATATTGGCAATGGATCTTCCTGAGAAGATGATCATTGCCGGCTATTCCCTTGCCGGGTTATTTGCCTTGTACAGCTGCACTTTGACAGACCGTTTCATCGGTTGTGTCAGCGCATCATCCTCACTCTGGTATCCGGGGTTTGTGGACTATCTCAAAACCCATCCATTGCATAGTAAAGTGGTATATTTCTCCCTTGGCGACAAGGAGAAAAACAGCCGTAACCCCATCCTGTCCACCATTGAAGACAAGACAAAAGAAGTATATGCAATGGTAAGTGGTTATGCGGATTGTACACTTATCATGAATCCTGGCAACCATTTCAGTGATACTGCATACAGGGTGGAGAAAGGCATAGAATGGGTAAGACAAACAATACATTGACAGATAAGGTATATAATACTAATATGTAATCAAGGAGGCACAGCATGAGCACAATTGGAGCAGATCTTCTTCGCGGTAATACCGACACAATACTGTTGCGCTTTCTCAATGAAGGTGACAGCTATGGTTATGCCATCAACAAGCGTATAGCGGAATTGACAGATGGACAATATCAGCTGAATGAGGCGACATTGTATACATCATTCAAGCGTCTGCAGAATGCCGGCTATATCCGCTCTTACTGGGGTGATGAAGACCATGGGGCAAGAAGGCGTTACTATGCCATTACCGAAGAAGGAAAAGAAGCTTATCGAAGAAATCTGGAAGAGTTTGAAGAAGCGCTTGAGATGCTGGGAAAGTTGATGAAATGATGGAAGAAATACGGGAATATGTCGATATTGTATTCGACCAGTATGAGATGACAGATGAGATCCGGGCATTGCGGGATGAAATCCTGATGGATGCAGAGGAACAATACCAGGATTGTCTGAAGAGTGGCATGAGTGAAAAGGAAGCTGTGCGCACTGTCAAACAGTCACTCGGTGACCTTGGTGGTATGTTACAGGAAATAGGGGCAGAGAAGATTGTGCGCATGGATGAAGTGGCAGACTCTTTCTATAATGCCGGCAAAACATTGCGCAATGCCCTGGGAAGACTGTTTGCGGACCATCCATCACAAACAAGTGAAGCGGAATATACAGATGTGGAATCCATTTCTATCACCGGTGTATCCCTCGATGTGAAGATTGCACAAGGAGAAGGGAATGGTACTTCCCTGAAAATCAATGACAGCGATACTGTGAATGTGATGATGGAAGATAAAAAGCTGACCATCGAAGAATCCCATAACAGACATTTCCATGGCGCACGTGTCACATTGAAAGTTCCATCACTCAAAGATGTTCAGATGGACCTAGTGTCTGGAGACATCCGCATCGAAGATATTTCTATTGATAACCTGAACATCAAAACAACATCTGGTGATGTGAACCTGGATGACACTGAGGTGAAAAACTGTGTACTGCATACCATCAGCGGTGATGTGGAAGTGGATGGTGGAAAGTATGAAACGATGGAAATCGTTTCTAAAAGTGGTGATGTGGATATTTCCACAGAAGAAATCTCCCTTTGCAAGATATCCACTGTTTCAGGAGATCAGGATGTCCGGATTGGCTGGTTTGCAAAGATGGAACTTGGGGCAGTGAGTGGAGATATTGATGTACAGTTGGAAGATGATGAAGATCTATTGATCGAGACAAGTACAGTCAGTGGAGATTGTGATATCAACGGCATCAACGCTTATGCAGATGGTTCAAGGGTATTGAGCATCGGCACTGTCAGCGGTGATGTGGAAGTTGGCAAAGACTAAAAAATGACCGCACGAAGCGGTCATAGGGAAATGAAGGCACTGTTATATAAACTGTAGGCATAGGCATGAATTGTCTGTTCTGGATACAGGATATGCAGTGCTTTTTTATATTCCTCAATCTGTGCCTGATAGCGGTTCCGTATCGTTTCACTATCCGCATGGTCGGTCTTAAAGTCGATGAGAATAACTTCTTCCTCATTTTCCGCCACCATATCGAATGAACCGGTGATCGCATATTGTCCATCTTCACTGATGACAAAGAAGGGATCTTCTTTGTGAATATGCATCGTAAGACACTTCTTGTAAATGTCAGATTCTGCGAAAGCCATCAGCCTTTCTGTGTCATGATCAGAAAGGGAGAATGGTATGAAATCTTCCTTTTCCCACACCTTGTCAGGCAATTGGGCAATGCATTCATGCATATATGTACCATATTGTTTTCCCACCTGCTTCTCTTTGGCACTCAGTGGGGGAAGGGTGGTAAATTCTGTGGAAGAAGGTGTGTGCAGTGGTGGAATGTGCTGTGCATCCATTGCAAACTTTGGCAATTGATCCACAAAAGTATGAGGAAGTGGGGGAAGAGGGGGAAGATGCTGCAGGGAAACTTCTTCGATGGTGAAGAGGGGATTTCCCACACCCCCAGCAAACAGAAGTGCTGACATGCCTTTGCGGCGGGAAGAAAGACTCCGGGTTACCGATTTGGACATCGGTTTATCAGATGGTACATCGACGATGAACATCCTCTCTTCCGCTCTTGTCAAAGCCACATAGAGAAGGCGGATAAACTCCTGCTGGTCTTCCATATCAATTGCATGGCGCACCGCCATCAGATTCACCGTCGGTCGGAACAACCGGTATGTTTCATCAAAGTATGGCACCCCGAGCATCAATCTGTTATGAATCGAAACCCTGTCCATCTTTTCATTAAACCGGTTTTCATTATCCGCCCAGAGGAACACCACCTTGTACTGCAGACCTTTGGACTGGTGAATGGTCACCACCTGTACCGTATCATCATCTTTCTTATGGGAAGAGGCTTCTGAAGAGCGGTCTTCACTGCCACTCTGCATCAGGCGCAGAAAGTCGGAAAGGGTAGAAGACTTTGTGGCAGCTGCCTTTTGTAAAAGGAAGTCAAAGTTTGCTTTGTTATGGGTGGAGAGCCTGTTGTAGTAATCATTGGTAACTGCAATTTCCTGAAACATTTCCACAATGCCCCGATTGATGGCAATGTTCCTTAACTCTGCAAATAGAGTTGGAATATCAGGTCTTTCTTCTGCAACACCCGCCACAAGTGTAGCCCTTCCTGTCTTCAACATCGCAAGTTCTTCATCTTCCATGTGGTATAAACCACTCGTCAATACAGAACAAAGGGCGAGGTTATCCTTTGGGTTGAGCATATACTGGATCATTTCCTGTATTTCAAGACACAGGGAGGAGTTATAGAAACCCTCTCTAGTATCGATTTCATACGGAATGCCATAGGCTTCAAATGCACTGCGCAATACGAGCTTGTTTTTGTGAGAGCGCACAAGTACACAAAAATCGCTGAACCCCCTGCCTTCTTCATGCATGAGCAGAATCTTTTCCGCAATCCACTTTGCCTTCCTCTCCTTATCACCTGTACCTTCCTCATCTTCTTTGACAAGGTCAAATTCTACCGGTACCGGTTCTTCCTTCTGTGCATCTCTGCCGATGGATACCGTATCTTCTTCGGTATAGGCATCCGCAAAGCCATCGATGTTGAGCAGCTTTCCAAACAGGAGGTTGTTGAATTCGACAATACTCTGTTTGGAACGGTAATTGTGGCGTAAGGTGATGCAGCGCTGGTGAGGGTCTTTCATCAGGTTGCGCATCAAAGAAGGATCTGCTTCACGGAAGCGGTAGATGGATTGTTTGACATCCCCAACCCGGAAGACATTATCCGCTTTGGCAATCTTTTCGATGATCGCATTCTGCAGGGCACTGGTGTCCTGGAACTCATCGACCATGATTTCATCAAAACTGCTGCGTATCGTATCCGCGATTTCTCCATTTGAGGCATTGAGGATGTTTAAAGCAAACCTCTCCATGTCCGTAAAGTCCATGCATGTATGTTCTTTCTTCATTGTGGAAAAACAATCTGATGTATCAATGGCCAGCTGTATGAGGTCATTGACAACAGGTGCCATCTTTCTGACATCTTCCACAAGAATCTTTTCATCATAGGCATCTTTTAACAATGCCTTCATGCCATCGGTGTACTGCTTGCGCACAGTGGAATAGGGCACATTCTTGGAATCGGCAGGTGGGTCTGTGAGAATACATGTTTCAAGGGCATTCTGGTAAGCCGGGTAGCTTTGTGCAAGGAGGGCATTGCGGCAATTCTCCAGTTGCATCTTCTTCTCGTAAATCTTTTCAATATCTGCTTTGGATTCCGTTTCATCCGCAATCTTCACCATTTCTTCCAGTGTGTCCTGCATGCGTTCTATTCTGACAAGCAGGCTGTCAAAGAAAGCATTGCGGATATCTTCCGGGAAGTCCTTCAGTCCATGAAAGTTTCCATAGGAAGAGAGGGCATGGGCATAGAAAGCATCTGGATCATAGCCGCTTCCGGCATGGGTGATGATGGAAAACACTGTCTCTTCCAATGTCTCATAGTCCTCACAACGGGCAGAGAAAAAGGAAGAAAGGCGCATGGCGGATTCTGGATTTGTTTTGATCAGTTTTTGGAAGGTGTTGAGAAAGGCTTCATGTTTCAATATGGCACTGTTTCCTTCATCGAGAATGTTTTCGGTTGTGGCAGGGTCAAGACCAATGACACTGTAATATTTCTGGATGATGGAAAGACAGTAGGAGTCAATGGTTGTGATGGAGGCGTTGTTCAGCTTGATGAGCTGGCTTTCGATGTATTGCTTTTTCTCTTTGTTTTCTTCAGTTGCATAGCGCTCCGATAGAGAAGACGCAAGGCGCTTCTTCATTTCCTCAGCTGCAGCTTTGGTAAAGGTCATGGCGAGAATTCTGTCGAGTTCCACCCCATCTTCGAGACACCGCTTCAACAACCTCTGTACAAGTACACTCGTCTTGCCAGCACCTGCAGATGCGGACACAACAACCGATGTGCCGGTAATTGTGCGGGCAAGTTCTTGTTCTTTATCTAAAGCCATAGTCAGACTCCTTTCGCTTCAACGATTTCAGGGCGTTTGCGGTAATTGCCATGAAATCTGCATACCGTGCGGTAATCACAAAATGCACACGCATTTTCTAATGGGGCAAGGGATATGTCACCATTTGACACCGCATCATAGAAATGTTCATACAGGGTATGCATAACCTCTTTGGCAAGAGGATAGGAATGTGCGGTCTTCAAACCGGCAATAAAGTTTCCACTATCATCAAGGGTTACAGGATTGTCATCATACCACGAACCCTTCAGCTGTCTTTCTTTGATGAGGGCTTCCTCAAGTTCTTCTTCTGTGAAGTAGTGGTGGACAACTTCCCTGTTTTTGCCCCGACCTGCAAGGGTTGCGGCAGGCAGGGAAAGGTCTGGTTCCTTAAGGGAGAAGTAATGAGCACCATATGGGGTAAGAGAACTATCTTCAGCAGCTGTGATCAGGTAGCTGAGAAGCTGTAACTGGGTGCCGCTTGCAATGGCGGATGGGGAAAGGGCATGAGGAGAGGATTTGTAGTCGATGATGCGGAAGGCCTGGTTGAAAACATCCATGCGGTCAATCGTTCCCCTGAGGATGATGTGTTCTGTGATGGGAAGTACAAATTTCTTCTCGGCATACGTTGGCACAAAGGAAGTGTGCTTTTCATACTGGTCAAGAAATGCCATGGCTTTGAGCAGGCTTTGTAACATCCGCTCTTCACTCAATGCAAGCATGGTTTCCTTATATGGGTGAAGCTTTTTGAGCACCATAAAGCAGGCATGGATGATATCCCGGATTTCTTCCTCAGATATCTTCGTGTAGTCTTTTCCATATTTTTTTACTGCCTGTTCCATCACGGCATGCTGGATGGTGCCAATGCCTGCCGCATCGGCATCGGGAATACTGCTCTTGCGCACCTTGAGTCCGGACTGTACAAACCAGGAATATGGACAGTTGAACCAGCGTTCAATGGTGGAAATAGAACCTGTGATGGTGTCATTTTCCACATATAGGGCACGTGCCGTATCTTTGGAGAGATGATGATTTCTACTCTTGGCAGGGGAAAGGACAACCGGGCGCAGCAGTTTTGCCTTTTCGCCTTTAAACATTGATTCAAGGTCATAGGCAATCTGCACTTCTCTGCCCTGCAGATCATTTTCCCCATAGGAATAGTGCACTTCCCTAGTGGCACTTGTATGGATCCAGGCAAAATTGTCCATATAGAGGTTATAGCGTTCCTGCATGGGTGGATAGCCTGGTATTTCTTTGACATATTGTTCATCAAATATACCGGACAGTGCTTTAAATCCAGGGTAATCACTTGCCGTACAGCCGATGACATAGGTCACTTCCATTGGATCGACAGGATGGCGGACATCGGTGACCGTACAGAAGGAAGAAGAAAGGGAAAGGGAAGAAGGAGAGTACGAGGAAAGGGAGGCAAGCAGGAATTGCAGGTCATCTTCATTCTGGATGTCGGAAATACAGGTGTTGAGAATGTTGCGCAGTGCCATGCCATCTTCCATGCATTCCTTTATGGCAAGGGATGGATGATGGGTGATGATGGTATAGGCATTGCGGATGATGGTCTGTGGGTTTGTGGAAGAATAGAGCAGGGCAAGGTCTTCTGATTCCTTTTCAAACCAGAAGGACATGCCATTTTCTTTCTGCCGGATATCTCTTTCCTGATCAGCAAAAGCCGGATTGTTTACAAGGCTGTCCGCAAGTGTACCATCCATCTCTTTGTCCGCCAGTGTTTCCTTGAGGAAGGATAACAGTTCGGATGGAAATGGGATGGGGAAGGCATCGCTTTCAATGGCTGTAGAAAGACTGCTTCCATCGCGGTGCATCGCAGCATTGACAAGGCTCATGAAACGGGTGAAGAGAAGTGGTTCACGATGGTCATTGATAAGGGAGTATGGAATGTTATAGCGGGCAAAGGTTTCTTTGAGGAATGGAAGGGAAGCGGAGCTCATCAGGATGACATTACATGGTTTTCCTTTTGTGACAATGTCCTGCGCGATGGCTTCGATTTCCATGGCCGGATTATCCGCATGGTAGAGGTGTTTTGCAGGATGGGCATCGTAATGGACTGTTTCAAAGGATAATTCTTTAAGAATTGCGTCATAACAAGGATCATCGACAAAAGAAGGGATGACTGTGATATCCTCCCTGTCCTTTGCCTGCATGATGCAAAGGTCACGCTTCGCTCTGTTTTGCTTTTCCCTGAGTGGACAGGACATCAGCACTTCGACAATCTTCTTCAATTCCCTTTCGCGGTTATCGCGTTCAGGAAGTGAAGAGGCAGGGATGTCATAGCGGATGCAGTTTCTTGTAAAGGTGAGTACTTCCTTGAAAAAAGAAGGATAGGCGAACATATTTCCATAGACCGGATAGTTCTGTTTTTCATTTTGAAAAAGGTGGTAGATGGATAGAAGCAACGCTTCTTCTTCATCGCTTTCTTCCTGCAACAATGCGCGCAGGGTGAGGGTATGAATACCCCGCACTGCCCCATGGTTTTCACGTGCCTTAGAGGCAAGATAGAGGTTTTTGCGGTATGGTTCTATTAATACTGTTTTCTTCATGGCATCATTATACCCTAAGTGGGATGATACATGGATGGTTGTTCATGGTATAATTTGACATGAATCGAAAGGGATGAACAATGAGGTCTGGAAGTAACGGTTTCTGGTGGATTATATTACTATTTCTGATATTTGGGGCAGGGTCGATCGTGACGGCACTACTCCCGGTATTTGTCATCGCAGCGGTGATTTATTTTGCAGTGCGCTCAGAGAAGAAGAGTGCCGCAAGGTCTGCTGCATACAGGCGCAATACGAACCGCACATATACAAACAGGGCAGCGAAGAAATATTCGCCTAGTGAACTGGCGGTGATCAATGTCTATCTGCGCAGGTTTTATGCAAATAACAGATTATTGCCATTAGCGGATGGGATTGATCTCAGAATGCATGGGTCACGCTACAGTTCTCTTTCTTCCCTGGATGTATACAGGGATGGGGAGTACATCTGTACCCTGGATGAATTTGGTGCTCGCTACCCGACTTCCTATGACTCAATTCTTGAGAGTCTTATGGAACGTGCCCAGCATCCGGTGAACAATGAAGAAGTGGTGGATGTGGAAGTGACAGAACACCAGGAAGAAGTCAAAGAAGAAGTGAAGGAAGAACCACAGCAGGAAGAAGATACAATCAGGGATGCGGGTGATTTCATTGCGGAAATTGATCAGCTCAATGCCAACATTTCCGATGAGGTCATTTCCAATGGCCTTTATGAAACATGTGCACTGCTGAAACAGATCCAGGCACTGGAACAGAAGTTCCCGGATTCCCGCAGCAAACTCGAAAAACTGTATGAATACTATCTGCCGATTCTGGTGCGCATCCTGCATCAGTTTGACAACCTGCAAAGTGTAGCAGCAGATCCAAACTATGAACCGACAAGGCAGAAATTGAACAGGACGATTGGTCTTATCAATGATGCGATGAAGACGATCATTTCCTCTATGACCGATCAGGACTTCATCAACCTTTCTGCCGATATGTCAACCCTGGAAGCAGTGTTGCAGAAAGATGGCTATGCCGGAGATATCCGGATGGATAAACATGGATAATGAGGGGCTTTTATGGCACGCAGAGACAGAGAAGAAGAAAAGATGAAACTCTGGAATGAGGTTTTGAGCAAAGACCGCATGAGAAAGAGGGATACCAGTACAGAAATCACATTGACAACTGGTGTGGATGAACCATCTTCTTCAGTGACGCTCAGGAAGGCAGATGAGGCGATGAAAGAGCTGAATGCGATTCTTGAGAAACAGAAAAAAGACCTTGAGAAGATGAAGGAAGAAGCCGAAAAGAAGGAAAAGCTCATCGGTGTAGAACCAGAGCTTGCACAGCTTGAAAAGGAAATCCGCAAGGATTATGGCGAAGACATTCATCTCAAAGAGGAAAAGAAAGAAGAACCGGTAGATTCAAAAGCGGTGTTCGACAAGGTGAATCATGATGTCAGAGCCAAAATTGTCGGACAGGATGAAGGTGTTGATGGTCTTTGCAGTGCACTGCGCCGTCCTTTTGTCATGGGCAGAGAGAAGGGCAGGGCAGAAAATGCCATCCTTGTGATGGGCCCGGAAGGTTCGGGAAGACATGCGTCTGTTTCAGCAGTTGCCCGTTCTTTATATGAACAGCACATCTTCTATTCAGATGAAGTCTATACCATCGATCTTTCCCGCTACCAGTCCTCTTCCCAGGAACAGATCTTCCTGCAGGATTTGTATCAGGCATTGATGGGAAAAGGTGGTATTGTCTGTTTTGAAAACTTTGAGGAAGGCTTTGCGCCATTTCTCAGAATGGTTTCTTCCCTTGTGACAGAAGGTAGTATTGTGCTTTCCAAACGCTATGTGCTCAACCGTGGTGTACTTGTGGAAAACCAGACAGGACTTGTCAAAAACAGCATTGGTTCATTAACTGCAGAAGGCAAGTATCTTTTCTTTATCACAGAAGGAAAGATAGCGGATGTACAGGATGCCTTTGGTGCAACATTCATGTATCACATCCTTGATACGGTTGTTTTCCATACCCTTGATGAAAAGGCGATTACCCTCATCATCAAGGAGAAGAAGGAAGAATTACAAAAGAAGTGTGCAGAAAGGCTGTCTGTCAATTTAACTGTTGAAGATGAAATCGATCGCTGGGTACTTTCCCACTATGATAAGACAGCCGGGGCAGATGCGGTGCTTGCGTACTTCCATGATTTCTATATCAGCCTCAGTGAGATTGTCCTCAAACAGGATGTAAAGGAAATACGTGTCAAAGTACAGGATGATGTGCCAACAGCCTGCTATGAAGGTGGTACAGCAGTGCTGATCCGTTCTAAGAACTCCCAAAAGGAAATTGAGGAAGTAGATAAAGAGCTCAATACCATCATTGGTCTAGCGGAGGTGAAAAACTACATTCATTCCCTCAAGGCGCATGTGGCAATCCAACAGCGCCGCAAACAACAGGGTATGAAGACAGCAGAGATTTCCCGCCATATGATCTTTACTGGCAATCCCGGTACAGGCAAGACGACGATTGCCCGCCTTTTTGCAAGATACATGAAGGCGATTGGTGCCCTTTCCCAGGGGCAGCTTGTGGAAGTGACAAGGGCAGACCTTGTCGCAAGATATGTTGGTCAGACGGCACCACTGACGATGTCGGTCATCCGCAGTGCACTTGGTGGAGTATTGTTCATCGATGAGGCATATTCCCTCTACAGGGGAAAGGATGATTCCTTTGGTCTTGAAGCGATTGATACGCTGGTAAAGGCAATGGAAGATAACCGCGATGATCTGATTGTCATCCTTGCCGGGTACAGCAGGGAGATGAAGGAATTCCTTGAAGCAAATTCCGGTCTCAAGTCGAGGTTTGCCAACATTATCGAATTCCCGGATTATTCGGCTGAGGAACTGTTGCTGATTGCACAGTTACAGGCAAAGGGCAAGGGATATGCGATCGCTGAAGAGGCAATGGAACCATTGCGCAGTTATTTTGATAAAGAGCAGCGCACAAATGCGGCGAAGGCAGGCAATGGCAGACTTGCCCGCAATGTTGTGGAAGAGGCAATTCTCAGACAGTCGAAACGATTGATGGAACAGGTGGATGCGCCACTAGATGTATTGATGCTGGAAGATTTTGATTTCGGTTGAGCATAGTGCTTGCAAAAGAAGGCAAAGCATAGAACAATAAAGACAAAGAAAAGGAGATTGATAACTATGAAGTACAGATGTACAGTATGCGGTCATGTATATGACGAAGAGAAGGAAGGCGTAAAGTTCGCTGATCTTCCTGAAACATGGGTTTGCCCTATCTGCAAACAGCCAAAGTCCAAGTTCGAACCTGTTGAAGAAGAAGGTGAACTGACATGGGCAAGTGAACACCAGGTTGGTGTTGCCAGCGATGTTCCAGAAGACATCAAGGAAAGCCTCAGAGCTGAATTCCAGGGTGAGTGCTCTGAAGTTGGTATGTACCTTGCTATGAGCCGTGCAGCAATGCGTGAAGGTCTCGCTGAAATTGGTATGTACTACAGACAGGCTGCTTTTGAAGAAGCAGATCACGCTTCCCGTTATGCTGAAATGCTCGGCGAAGTTGTTTCCGCATCCACAAAGGAAAACCTCAAGGCAAGAGTTGCGGCTGAAAATGGCGCAACAGCTGGCAAGACAGCACTTGCCAAGAAGTGCAAGGAACTCAACCTCGATGCTCTTCATGATTCCATTCATGAAATGGCTAGAGATGAAGCACGTCATGGCAAGGCATTCAAGGGCCTTCTCGACAGATACTTCAAGGACTAATTGCATGCATGCCGTCTTATTGCAAGACGGCTTTTTTCTTTTTATGGTAAACTGTACCGCATAGAGTAAAGGAGAACGGATATGTGTGGTATCACAGGATATAACGGAAACAGACAGGCAGCACCCATTCTGCTTGCAGGTCTTGAGAAATTGGAATACAGAGGGTATGACTCTGCTGGCATTGCGGTAAGAAATGGTGATAAACCAGCAGAAATCGTCAAGGCAAAGGGCAGACTCAGGGTTCTTGCGGAAAAGACAGATGAAGGAAGAGCGGTTGCAGGCACTTGTGGTATAGGCCATACGAGGTGGGCAACACATGGTGAA